>CAZNGL010000004.1:0-59540 GCA_964572405.1 uncultured Bacteriovoracaceae bacterium | reverse complement strand
GGCCATGGCCGTGCCGTAGATCCCCACCTTCACCTGGTGCACAAAGGTGTAGTGGTCGCGGCTGGTCAGGCCGATGAACTTGTCCACCACCCTGCCGTCGGCCAGGATGAGCCTGACGACCTGCTTCGATACCTTCTCCAGCGCGGACAGGGTCTTGTGGTTCGTGATCTCGAAGACCTCGCGGATGGCTTTCATGGAAACCTGGTAGGTGATGTCCGCCTTTTCCTGGGGGCTCACCTCCGGATCGGTGAGGATCTCCAGGAGGAGGGCCTCCTGGTGCTCCTGGGGGTCCACATCGTCCGGCACCAGGGCGTAGAGCCTCTCCTTCGCATACCGCTGCAGCTGCTCTTCGGGCAGTATTGCCCCCCGGGCGGCGAACACCCGGTATTCCTCCCGGATCCTTATGTACAGGTCAACGGTGCACTTCCGGTTCACCATGGCCAGCTGGTGCGGGATCTCTCTATAGGGCAATGGATGTTCTCCTCACTTCCGTCATATGGGCTGTATCGTCAGGGTCCGGGTGGTTATTCCGGGTTCTTGCGAGTCCTTCCCTATATCATGATAAGGGGGCCCTCCTGGGAGACCATCCAGCTCAACGTGGTTACGGGGACTGGAGCAGGCCCTGGGTGTGGAGAACCCCAACCGGGCACTGATCAATGCCGAGCTCTTCAGGAGGCCTGCCTGAGGGGAGGTATCAGGCCGCCCGGACATCCTGCAGGAGGATCTGCGAAGGCTGGATGCCCAGCGTGGACGCATGGATACCCTTCACGATGTTCTTGCGGGGTGATGTCCCCTCGACGTCCGGCGAAGCCAGGTTCACCTCTTCCCCGCGGACGTATCCGCCGCTGCCGTCCTTCTTGAGCAGCACGATGAGCGGCCGGTCCTTCCGGGATTCGTCCGGGTATTCCATGACCATGCCCAGCTCCCTGCTCTGGAGCTCCACCACGGTCCCGATGGGGTAGATGCCCATCATGGCGATGAAGCACTTCAGGAGGGGCACATCGAAGCTCTTGCCCCCCTCTGACCACATCCTCCGCAGGGCCTCGTCCGGGGTGAAGGCCCGGGGGCGGTAGACCCGCTCGGAGGTCAGGGCCTCGTACACGTCCGCGATCCGGAGGATCTTTCCCATGAGGCTCACGTCCTTCATGAAGTGGGTCCTGGGGTAGCCGGTCATGTCTGGGTTCAGGTGGTGCTCGAAGGGGCCCAGGATGATCCGCGACCTCAGGATCTGCGGCGCCTTGAGGTGTATGATCTGCCTTACGCCGATGAGGGGGTGGCGGCGCATGGTGTCCCACTCCTCGTCGTTGAGCTTGCCCTCCTTGTGGAGGATGTCCTTGGGTATGCCCACCTTGCCCAGGTCGTGGAACAGCCCGCACACGGTGAGGTGTTCGAGGGATACCTGGGACATTCCCACGTACCTGCCCAGGCACGAGGCCAGCATGGCGACGTTCACGGAGTGGGTGTAGGTGTAGTCGTCATAGTCCCGTATGGTGGCCAGGGCGAGCATGATGGAGCTGTCCTCATGGATCAGGTCCACGATGGTCTGGGCGAGGCGCCTCGCCTTCCGGACCCCCGCTATGCCCCTGGACGCCTTGTCGGCTACCTCCTTCACCATGTTCAGGGCATGGAAATAGGCATCCAGGGCCTTTTCCTTCAGCTGCGGCTCCAGGTCCGCGGGTTTTTCCTCCAGCTTCCGGGAGACCTCGACCCAGTGGATGCCCTGTGCCTGCACCTGACAGTCGAGCCATGCGGGAGGGTCGTCGTGTTTCTGCGACTCGTCGAGGAGGCGCACGAAGGCCATGAAGGTTCCCTGCAGGTCGCCCCCGGGGGTGTCGAGAAAGCGCAGTCCCCCGATGGTGCGCTGGGTGAAATAATCGGCCAGCTCGTTGGTGATGGCGATGGTGTCCCTCTGGTAGAGGAGCTTCTCCCCGTTCACATAGAACCTTCCCCGCCATACCTGGATGGTCACGTCCCCCTCCTTCGAGAGGTCGGCAAGGGTGGCGGCGCACTGGGAGACCCCGTCAATGATGAGCTGGTTGTTGTCCTGATATATCCGCGAGGAGTGGACGAGCTGGTAGAGGCACCTGATCAGCTTTCCGCCGAGCAGCCTGTGACGTGCTTTTTCATCGGGCACTGCAGGTCCTCCTCCCTCTCGCAGGGTGTTATGTCCGGGCCCTCGTGGCTTCACGGGCAAAGCCACGTATGCTCGGGAACAGGCTCCTGGAGGCCTTTTCCAGGATCTCCTGGGACTCGTTCAGTCCAAGCCCCCGCAACGCCATGGCCGCACCCAGGCGGTGGGCATTCCTCCAGAAGGAAGGCATCCATGCCCGATGGAGCAGGGTCTTCCGGAGAAAGGGCACGGCCTTTGACGAACCGCACTGCCCCAGCGTGGTGAAACAGGCCATGACGTGCCCGCTCTCCTCTTTGCTGAAGGTGCGGCGTTCCAGGTACTCGAGGAGGAGCTTCTCCGCAGCCGGGTTCCTTGTCAGGCCGATCTGCTTCAGGATCAGGCGGCGGACGGACTCATCCCTGTCATCGATGAGGGGGAATACCTCCCTGAGGGAGGCGCCTTTCCGGATGGCATGCTTTATGGCCTCCTGGCGCACCGGGGGCGACGGGTGGCGGATGAGTTTCAGGAGGTATTTCTGGGCAAGGTCCCCCTCGAGACCTGCCAGCACCGGGACAAGACGCTCCAGGAGCTTCTCGTCTTTGGTTTTCAGCACGGACTCAAGGGGGGTCAGGTCCCGGGAGGCAAGGGCGGTGATGGCGTCTGCAAGGACCTGCCGTTTCTGGGTGGACTGGTTCAGCGGCAGCATGCCGCACAGGGTCGAGAGGGCTTCCGGATGCAGGAGGCCGAAGACCTCCTGTGCCCTTTTAAGCTGGTCCGGCCCGATGCCCGGCCATATCTCGACGAGGGGCGCAAGGGAGCGGGCCCCGGAGACGCTGATGAAGAAGTCCTCGATGAAGGCGTTGATCCCGGGCGCCTGGGCCTTCCCGGTGTCGAGGACATACTGCATTCGCCGCAGGATCATGGATGCTGCGGCGAGGTCGCCCCGGGCCATGGAACCGGTGAATTCCTCCTCCAGGACCCGGAGGATGATCTCGAAGTTCTCGTGCTCACGGTACTGCAGCAGGCTGTCGAAGAGGGCGTCCAGGTATGCCGTGGGATCGCCCTCCTCATCAACGCGCAGCATCTCCAGGAGGTTCATCCTGTCCTCAGGAGTCAGGGCGAGGGATGCCGGATCGATGGGTGGTTCGGGAAGCGGTTCCTGGCCGGCCAGTGCGGTCTCTCTCAGGTTCTCGGTACTGCCGGTGCGCTTCATGGGGGGGGAGGCCGCCATGTCGGTGTCCTCCTCTGTTGACGAGAAGGTGTCCGTCGCCTCATAGCGGATATGCACGAACCGCTTCTCCCAGAGTTCGGTGACGATGTCGCCTTCCGGCTCGGCAGAGAGGATGCTGTATTTGTTGATGAGCCCGAGGAATTCAGTTGCCTCCTGGAGATCCATGCCCTCCTGGAACTCGATCCAGCGGATGCCGTCGCGGAAGAGGACAAAGGGCAGGGCTCCCTCCTCCAGGGCATCGCTGTGGACCACCTGGCCCCTGGAAACCAGCCGGTCCTTCTCCACCTCGATCTTCAGGTCACCGTAGGTGTGCACATGATTCCCGAGCAGGATATGGAACTGCTCGATGGATGTCTGGCTGATGGTATGGCCTTCCGGGTACAGGGAGCAGTTCTTGCGGGCCAGCAGCAACCCTGCGATGACCTTCTGCGCCGATTCCAGTTCCTTCCGGTCCATTCGCGGATTGTCGGCCGTGTCCTGTCTGGGTGAGGATTCCGTCACGTCTCGCGTTTCCCTCTGCACATTGTTCGGATCAGGTGGTGGCAGGCCCTTCATCTTGAGGGATCCGTATCCACAGTGTTATTTTTCGGGTAAATCCCATGAAAACTAAAGCAGGCAACGGGATTCGGAGTTCCGTATCAACCGTCTGGATGACGAAGGGATTCCTGAGCCGACTTTTTTAGGAAGCCACCAACATGCCCGCGTTGACACAGGTCGGGGATCGCCTGTATAGTTCTGGCTTCCATGAAATCATGAGGGAGGTGCTGTGGGCGCACACGACGGTTCTCTGGTCATTGCCAAGGCGCAGTCGGACATCGCCATCATCCCGAAGATGGCCAACCGGCACGGCCTCGTCGCCGGGGCCACGGGCACGGGCAAGACCGTTACCCTGCGGGTCATGGCGGAGCGGTTCAGCGCCATCGGGGTGCCGGTCTTCATGGCGGACGTCAAGGGCGACCTCTCCGCGCTGTGCTGTGCGGGCGGGGACAACCCCAAGGTGAAGGAGCGCGTCGCGCAGCTCGGCCTCGAGGGGTTCACCTTCGAGGGCTTCCCCGTGGCCTTCTGGGACGTCTTCGGGGAGCAGGGACACCCGGTGCGCACCACGGTCTCCGAGATGGGGCCCGTGCTCCTGAGCCGCATCCTCATGCTCAACGACATCCAGAGCGGGGTTCTCACCCTGGTGTTCAGGGTTGCGGACGACAACGGCCTTCTCCTGCTCGACCTGAAGGACCTGCGCGCCATGCTCCAGTTCGTGGGTGACAACGCCGAGCAGTTCAAGACCCAGTACGGGAACATATCATCGGCCAGCATCGGCGCCATCCAGCGGGGCCTCCTGGCCCTGGAGGAGCAGGGCGGGGACAGGTTCTTCGGCGAGCCGGCCCTGAACCTTGAAGACCTCATGCAGACGGATGTCAGCGGGAAGGGAGTCATCAACATCTTCACCGCGGACAGGCTCATGGCCTCGCCCAAGCTCTATGCCACCTTCCTGCTGTGGATGCTCTCCGAGCTCTTCGAGATGCTCCCCGAGGTGGGCGACCCGGACAAGCCAAGGCTGGTCTTCTTCTTCGACGAGGCACACCTCCTCTTCGACGACGCACCCAGGGCCCTGGTGGAAAAGATCGAGCAGGTGGTGCGGCTCATCCGGTCCAAGGGCGTGGGTGTCTACTTCATCACCCAGAACCCGCTGGACCTGCCCGAGGCCGTGCTCGGCCAGCTGGGGAACCGGGTCCAGCATGCCCTGCGGGCCTTCACGCCGAAAGACCAGAAGAACGTGAAGGCCGCTGCAGAAACCTTCCGCGCAGGCCCCGGCATGGACGTGACCAAGGCGATCACCGAGCTGGGGGTGGGGGAGGCCCTGGTCTCTGTCCTCGATGAGAAGGGTGCGCCCACCGTGGTGGAACGGGCTTTCATCTGCCCGCCCCGGAGCCGGCTCGCCCCGCTGAGCCCACAGGAACGGCAGGATGTGATCAGGAAGTCGTTTTCCTGGGGCCACTACGAGAAGGCCGTGGACCGGGAATCCGCCTTCGAGATGCTCAAGGCCCGCTCCGAGCAGGCTGCCAGGGAACAGGGAAAGATCCTCGAACAGAAGCAGGAGGCCAAGGAGGCAAAGAAGGGGCGCTCCCAGGGGGGAGACATCGTGTCCGCCATGGTGAAGAGCGCTGCCCATGCCATCGGCAGCCAGGTGGGCAGGCAGATCATACGGGGCGTGCTGGGCTCCATCTTCGGCGGCAGGAAGTGACGTTTTCCTGAGTATCCAGGGGGGCCCCGTTATTCCCCGGACAGGGTATCTCAGCGACCGGAACGCGACTGGGATGCGTCTCCCTGAGAAGTGGATCCTGTGGACGTGGATCCCGAACCTGTGGTTCCATGATTCTGATCTCCCCCTGCGAATGCCGCGCCTGAACTGAGAACGAGGGCCAGTAGCATGACGACCAGTGTCTTCATGGGCAGTACTCCTTTGTATGGTATATGGTGCCCCAGGGCTTCCCCTGTGTACAGGTGAACGAAACGGACATGGAAAGGTTACATCATGCATGATTCTGTCCTCAGGGCGGGTTGGAGAGGGCGGATCATTGTATGCATCCAGTCAGTGCCGAAGAAGAGAGGTCGGACGTACGTCCGACCTTCAGGATCATGCCCAGACCGACGATATCATGGATGGACAATGTCTGCAAAAAGGAGCGGTCACCATGGGAAGAGGAATCGTATTGGTCACGCTGTGTCTCACCCTTGTCACGGGAATGACCACAGCGGTATGGGCCGGCAAAGACGGCACGCCCCGGTCCCCTGACCGGCAGGCATGGAAGCAGGTGAATTCTCTGGATGTGCAGTCCCTGCAGTCCTTCCTCGAGCAATTCCCCCAGGGAGAACGGTCCGGCCATGCGAAGGAAGCCCTTGTCCTCCTGGAGCGCTTTGCGGCCATCAGGCAGGGCGGGCAGACGGATGCGGTCCTTGTCCCGGCCGGGGATCTCGGCCAGAAATGGAAGGACTGGCAGAAGATGTGTCCGGATACGGGGGTCATCGGGTACTTCATCAGGAAGGGGGACAAGACCGACACCCTGGGCTGGTTCACCCCCGGTCCGTTCAGCGGCGGGAAGACCCCTGCACGGAAAAGCTATTCCTTTGACACCCGTGGTGTCCTCACCAGCCCCACCGGGGACGGGTCCATCATCGCCTTCCGCACGGGCGGGCTGAAGTTCGAGCTCTACGGGGGCATAACCTTCGAAACGCCAGGAACTGATCCTGTCTATTTCGGGGTGTGGGAAGGCCGGGGGCTTGTTCACCTGGGTGGAACAGGCAGGGTCACGCTGCCGAACGGGAAGTCCATGGAGCTGAAATAGGGTCTTCCGGTCGATCCCAGAAGGTGACTGATTTCTGCATGTCTCGGAGGCCAGGCGCAGTCCGAGGCATGGAATTCCTTCGATGGAGTCCCTCCGCGAGCGTTACAGCAGGGCAAGGCTGTCCGATACCGCCATGCCCCCCGGGGTGGGGCGGATGCAGCCGCGGGTGATCTCGACAAGGCCTGACCGCTGCCATTCTTCCAGGACAGGACCATGCTCTGCCATCAGGTCGATGCCGTACCGGCGTGCATACGTTTCCGTATCGATCCCCCGGCTGGTCCGCAGACCGAGGAACAGGGCCTCCAGGGCCAGCTGCTCGCAGGAGAGCTCCTCCGTGCCGCCGACAGGCCGCTTCCCTGCATCCAGGTCACGGACATAGTCATGGACGGATCCGTGGTTCCACCAGCGTCTGTTGTGGTGGAACGAATGGGCCGACGGCCCGAGTCCGAGGTACGGCGTGTGGTCCCAGTATTTCAGGTTGTGCCGCGAGGCCCTGTCCAGGCCGCGTGCGAAGTTCGATATCTCATAGTGGAGGTAGCCTCTGCCCGAGAGGAACTCCGATGTCCGCATGAAGAATTCACGCTGCTGTTCTTCCGGACCCTGGACATACTCGCCGTGCTCAAACCTGCGTCCCAGCGGGGTGTCCTTCTTGATCTCCAGTTCGTAGCAGGACAGGTGGGCGGGTGCATGGGAGAGAGCCTTTGCGAGGGTTTCCTGCCACATGGAGACGGACTGGCCCGGCAGGCCGTAGATCAGGTCGATGCAGATGTTTTCGAACCCGGCTCCGGAGGCGTGCTCCAGGGTGCGCATGGCCTGCTCTGCCGTATGTCTTCTGCCCAGGAGGCACAGTTCTTCGTCGTCGAGGGACTGGATCCCGATGGAGAGCCTGTTCACGCCCATGCCACGCAGGGACCTCAGCTCAGACTGTCCCCAGTCCGCCGGGTTCACCTCCATGGTGATCTCTGTATCGGGCAGTATGGTGAATGTGCGGCGCACCGTGCACAGGATGGTCTCGACGAGCTTCAGCGGGAGCACGGAAGGAGTCCCGCCCCCGAGGTAGATGGTATCGAACGAAGGAAACACGCCGCGCCAGGTCCCGATCTCCCGGCACAGCGCCCGGATGAAATCGTCCATGAGCCCGGTATCCGTTATGGAACAGAAGTCGCAGTAGGCGCATTTTGTCCTGCAGAACGGGATGTGGATGTACAGGCCGGGTATGGGGGGGGCGCTCAAGCACATGTCCCTGTACTCCCTCCGGGGAAAGAGGGCCGACGAGTCCCTCATGAGTCCGTGTCGGACTTCAGCACCGCCAGGAAGGCGCTCTGGGGGATGCTCACCGAGCCCACCATCTTCATCCGCTTCTTGCCCTTCTTCTGCTTTTCCAAGAGCTTGCGTTTCCTCGTGATGTCGCCGCCGTAGCACTTGGCCGTCACGTCCTTGCGGAAGGGCGAAATGGTGGACCGGGAGATGATCTCGCCCCCGATGGCTCCCTGGATGGCGATCTTGTACATCTGCCGGGGGATCTCGTCCTTCAGACGCTCGCAGGCCTGGACGCCCCGGGCCCTGGCCCGGTCGCGGTGCACGATCTGGGACAGGGCGTCCACCTTCTCGCCGTTCACCAGAATGTCCAGCAGGACCAGGTTGCTCTCGCGGTAGTCGATGAGGTCGTAGTCGAAGGAGCCGTAGCCCTGGGTCATGGACTTGAACCGGTCGTAGAAGTCGAAGATCACTTCGGCAAGCGGCATCTCGTAGCTCAGCTCCACCCTGCCCGGGCTGGTGTAGTGCATGTTCGAGTTCACCCCGCGCTTCTCGATGCACAGGCTCATGACCGGGCCCAGGTACCGGTCCGGCATCATCATGGATGCGCGGATGTAGGGCTCTTCTCCCAGGGCGATGTTCAAGGGGTTCGGGTAATGGGCCGGGTTGTCGACATACTCCACGGTGCCGTCCTTGAGGGTGAACCGGTAGCGCACGCTGGGCACGGACAGGATGATGCTCAGGTCGTACTCCCGTTCCAGGCGCTCCTGGACGACGTCCAGGTGCAGCAGACCCAGGAAGCCGCAGCGGAAGCCCTGACCCAGGGCCGCAGACGAGTCCTTCTCGTAGACAAAGGCCGCGTCGTTGAGCTTGTACTTCTCCACGGCCACGGCCAGGTCCTCGTAGTCGTCGGAGGCGATGGGGTAGATGGAGGCGAAGACCACGGGCTTCACCTCCTTGAATCCCGGGAGGGGCCTGGCGCACGGACGGTCGTCCAGGGTGATGGTGTCGCCGATGCTCACGCTGGACACCGTCTTGACCCCGGCGATGATGTACCCCACCTCGCCCGCGCTGAGCGCCTCCTGCCTGACGCGGGAAAGGCCGAAGTGCCCCACCTCCTCCACGCGGTACACCGAGTCGTTGAACATGAACCGGATGGTGTCCCCGGCCTTTACGGTCCCGTCGAAGACCCGGCAGTGGATCACGGTGCCGCGGAAGGAGTCGTACTGGGCGTCGAAGATGAGCGCTGCCAGGGGAGCGGACGGGTCGCCCTTCGGTGCCGGGATGCGCCGCACTATGGCCTCAAGGATGTCGTCGATGCCGGTTCCCTCCTTGGCCGAGCATTTCAGGTGCGTGTCTGGGTCGAGCCCCAGCTCGGCGTCGATCTCCTCGAGGACCCGCTCCACGTCTGCGGAGGGCAGGTCGATCTTGTTGATGACCGGGATGATCGTGAGGTCGTGCTCCAGGGCCAGGTAGAGGTTGGCCAGCGTCTGCGCCTGCACGCCCTGGGCGGCGTCGATGAGCAGGAGCACGCCCTCGCAGGAGGCGAGCGACCGGGACACCTCGTAGGAGAAGTCCACGTGCCCGGGCGTGTCGATGAGGTTCAGGGTGTAGTCACGGCCGTCATGCGCCCTGTACGGCAGCGAGATGGCCTGGCTCTTGATAGTGATGCCGCGCTCCCGTTCGATGTCCATGGTGTCGAGCAGCTGGTCCTTGAAGGTCCGCGCATCGCAGACGCCGGTGCGCTGGATCAGGCGGTCGGCCAGGGTGGACTTCCCGTGGTCGATATGGGCGATGATGCTGAAGTTGCGGATGTTCTCCATATATTCCCTCTGCCCGCGTGCGGGGGAACCCTGCGGCGCAATGCGGGCCGCGCTCAGGAGTCGTAGTCGAAGCCGGGGCGTTTGTCAACAGGCGCTTCGCCGGGTCGCCCTTGCCCATGTCCATGAGCATGAAGGACATGTCGCTCACGGACCGCGAAAGGCCGGTCATGAGGAGGTATCCGTTCAGAAATGTCATGATCACGGTCTGGGCGATGATGAGGACGAGTCCGATCTGCAGGGTCTTGAGGTCGATGTCCGTGTGGATGTTCAGGAAGATGTACCCCAGGAGGTATCCGATAGGCGGTGAGGTAGAAGAACTTCATGGAGGTGAGCGCGCACATGGTGTACACGTTCATCATGAAGAGCAGCTCGGGCAGGGGTATGAGGCCTTTCATGTGCATGGGCGGCGCGATCATGAGCGCGGTGGCGAACCGCCATATGCAATAGATCCCTACTCCCTCCGCCAGGGGCATGCGGGAGGCTGACAGCAGGGCCTGTTTCGTCAGTGCGTCATCCGGGCCGGGGTTTTCCACATACCTGATGACGGGTCGGGAAAAGAAGAATTTTATGGATACGGTGATGGCGATCCCCACGATGATGGTTATCTGGGAGAACATGAAAGGGGTGAGGAAATGCTCTCTCATGCTCTTCAGAGAGGTGGAGAGCACGCCTTCCACGATGGGCACCACCACCAGGACCATGACGATGAACTGGGTTACGTAGGGTTTCAGGAAAAACTGCTTCGTCGCTTCCCTCATGAGTGCATCCCCCCGGGCAGAACAGGCTGACTTCTGCGAGAATCCTGATAAGATGAGGCAATAATGAAATCCCGGGGTAAAGCAAGCGGGTGCCCGCCGTGGTGATGGATTCTCTGGGTCCTATTGTTCCTGCAACCGGGTGTCCACCGGACCCGCATCGCCCTGTCCTGCCAGGGCCAGGAGGACCGAGCTCACCGCCTCCTTGTGCTCGATCATGAGGAGCCGGGCGATGCGGCCCGGTCCGTAGAGCATCTCGCCCAGGGTCGAGGCGCCGGCATCGAGGCGCAGTGCGAGCACCCGGGGGCCGTGCCGGCGCAGGAGCGATTCGACCCTGCGGTAGAAGCGTTCCGCCCCGTCGTCCGTCAGGATGAGGAGGCGGGAGACGCGTACCCCCCGCTGCGCCCCGCCCCGCCGGTCCGCCAGGAGCAGACCCTGTTCTTCCCGGGCGAGCCGGTGCTCCGCCTTTTCCAGCCCCCGGGCTGCGCGGCCCGCGTGGTGGACGCTGCGAAGGGCGCTCGAAAGGTGTGGGTCGAGCCGTGCCGAAGGCACGGCAATGGTGCCCCCCGGCCACAGGGGCCGGGGGTGCAGGGAGAGCGCACGGAGGACCAGAGCACACCTGGGGTCCGATTCCACGATCCTGGGCAGGCGAGGCATATCCCTGATCATCGATTGGTCCCCCTGTTCGCAGCGGCAACGCGGTTATGGCCGGGTTTCATACATGCATGCCCGGCGCCTTCCGTCCTGACCACCCTCTAGCACCCTCCGGCCCGCAGGGGGAAGGGGGAATTCTTCAGGGAAGTGCCTGAAGTGACGGGAACGTAATCGCCTTGAGGTCCCGCCATGGGTGACGAAAAAACAGCTATACATGGCCGTATCAGCCAAGGCCATGGTCAAACAGGTTGACAAGACATGAATACATTGGATATTTTGCCCGAAACGATGAATGACGGAACCAATGCAGACATTCACCCGGAGCATGGCCGTGGGCTGTGCCGCCGGGATTTTTTGAAGGCAGGGGCCCTGGCCCTGGCAGGGTGTTTCGTTCCCGGCACCCTGTGCGCAGCCGTCAGGGGGTTGCAGGTCAAGGAAAGGTCTCTGCACCTCTATAACACCCACACCGGTGAACGACTCAAGGCTGTGTACTGGTCAGGGGGCAGGTATCTTCCCGGCGCCCTCTCCGACATAGACCGCATCCTGCGGGATCACCGCACCGAAGAGATACACCCCATGGACACGGATCTTCTCGATCTTCTCCATACCATACACCACGGCGCCTGTTCCGGGGAACCCCTGCACATCATCTCCGGATACCGCTCACCCATCACCAATGCCCGGCTGCGTGACCACAGCGGCGGCGTTGCCAGGAACAGCCTCCACATCCAGGCAAAGGCGGCGGACATCAGGCTGCCTGGGTGCAACCTGTCCGAGCTCCGATCCATCGCCATGTCCCTCAAGGCCGGTGGCGTGGGGTACTATCCCGGCTCCGACTTCATCCACGTGGATGTAGGTCGCATACGATACTGGTGAAACGGTTTTCCCCGGGGCATTTGATTGCGCCCGGCTGCGGACATGCCCGTGCATGTTCGAGAGAGCGAGGCTTCATGCCGCGCATCCTTCCCGTCCTCCTGCTGCTGGGTGTCGTGATGCTGACACCGGGGGCCGGACTGTGCGCTTCCTTCGAAGACGAGGTCGCATCCCGCATTCAGGAAAAACTCGGCCGCACCCCTCCTGGGAGTGGCCTCAGCATCGGTACCTGCCCGATTTCCACCACCCTGATCCTGTCCGAGCTCTACCAGTATCGTGAGTATCGGCCCATATGGCTCGACCCGGCCCGGGTGGAGCAGCTCCTTGCCGCAGCACAGGAAACCTATGCCGAGGGCCTTGACCCCCGGGAATACCACGTGGAGGAGATCCGGGCCATGCAGGAAGAGATCCTCTCCGGGCTCTTCCCGGACACGGCGCTCACGGCCTCCCTCGACATCCTCCTCACCGATGCGTTCATCCTGCTCGCCCATGACCTCGGCTGCGGAAAGGAGGAGCCGGTCTCACACCACCCGCAGTGGAACCTCGACAGGAAGGTCGCAGGCGCTGATCCGGTTGCCTTCATGGAGGATGCCCTGGAAGCGCCCTCCATCGCACATGCAGTCCGGAGCTGGAGGATCGAGCACCCCTACTATGGCCGGCTGAAGGCCGCCCTTGCTCAGTATCGCGCATTCAGGGCCAGCGGCGGGTGGGAGCGAATTCCCGCCGGTCCCGCCCTCAGGCCGGGCATGAAGGACCCCCGGGTGGCCGCACTCCGCAGGCGCCTTGCCGTGACCGACCCCGTCGGGGAGGAACCCGCTGACCCCGAGGTCTTCGATGAGCCCCTGGAGCGCTCTGTCGTGCAGTTCCAGCGCAGGCACGGACTGAAGCCGGACGGTGTTGCCGGCACAGAAAGCCTGAATGCCATGAACGTGCCCCTGGAGGACCGCATCGACCAGATCCGCGTGAACCTCGAGCGGGCGCGATGGGTGCTCAGGGGCGTGGAAGAGACGTTCGTCCTGGTGGATATCGCCGGGTTCCGGGTATTCTACAGCAGAGACGGCAGGATCGTCTTTTCCTGCAGGGCCCAGGTTGGTACACCCTACCGGGACACCCCCGTGTTCAGGTCGGAGATCACCCACGTGGAGATCAACCCTCCATGGGTGGTGCCGCCAACGATCTTCGAGAAGGATGTCCTACCCGCCGTGCAGAAGGACCGTCGGTACCTCAGGAAAAAGGGGCTGACCATCCTGGACAGCCGGGGGAGGCCGGTAAGTCCGGACAGCATTGTCTGGTCGCGTTACCCCGGACGGCAGTTCCCCTACACGCTCAGGCAGGACCCGGGCCCGAAGAACGCCCTTGGCCGCATCAAGATCATGTTTCCGAACGAGTACTTCGTGTATCTCCACGACACCCCGTACAAGGAGCTCTTCTCGCAGGAAGAGAGGACGTTCAGCTCGGGATGCATCCGCCTGGAAAAACCCTTCGAGCTGGCCGAGCTGCTGCTGGACAACCCCGCCAGATGGAATATGGCAGCCCTGAACAGGGCGGTCAGGGAGAAGAAGACGAGGACAGTGTACCTTCCCCGGCCCGTCCCCATCCTGCTGCTCTACTGGACCGTGGAGGTGGATGAGGTGGGCACGGTCTATTTCAAGAGGGATCCCTACTCCCGGGATGCCGGGGTGCTGGACGGCCTGGGCCGTGACGCGGAGATCACCTCCGTGGTGTCACCGCAGACATAGACACCCGGCTTGATGCTGAATTCTCTTCAGGGCCTGGTGCTCTTTGTGCCGTTTATCCTTGACAAGCCCCAGAAGAGCGCGTAGGGAAAGGCACAGTCTGGAATGCGAGTCGGTCTTACCTGAATAACCTTTCTCGAAGACACCCGGCAGGCCTGAGGGGCACCAGCCGATGCTTCCCGTTTTTCAGAATATTGAGGCCACGGGTGCGTGCCCGGGGACGAGGATGGATATCCTAAAGAACAGGGCATGGTCGATACGACGTATCAGCAGCCAGGCAAGGGAACAAGGGAGCGACATCAAGATATCCAACAGAACAACCGAACAGGAACTCATCTGCCACGAGTCCGATGCATTTCCGCTGAAAGACACCCCAGTGGTTCCAGAAGACCGGTCCTGCCCGCAGGGGCATGGACCCCGTGCCAGACACAAACCATACAAAGGAGCATCAATGACATTCGAACACTTCAATCTTCACGCGGACATCTCTGCTGCAATCGACGCGCAGGGATATACCTCGCCCACCCCCATCCAGGAACAGTCCATCCCCCACATCATGAACGGACGTGACGTCCTGGGCCTTGCCCAGACCGGCACAGGAAAGACGGCGGCCTTTGCGCTGCCGCTGCTCCACAGGCTCGTGACCGGCCCGCGCCGCAGGGTCAGGGCGCTGATCCTCGCACCCACGCGGGAGTTGGCCGTCCAGATACACGAGAGCGTCACCGCGCTGGGGAAGAACACGAAGCTCCGCAGCGCGGTCATCATCGGCGGCGTGGGCATGGAGCCGCAGGTCCAGGCCGTCAGGCGCGGCTCTGAGATCCTCGTGGCCTGCCCGGGCAGGCTGCTGGACCACCTGTCCCGGAAGAACATCGACCTGTCCGGCCTGGAGACCCTAGTCATCGACGAGGCGGACCGCATGTTCGACATGGGGTTTCTGCCCGACATCCGCCGGATCGTCAGGCAGCTCCCGGTGAAGCGGCAGAACCTGCTCTTTTCCGCCACCATGCCCGACGACATCCGCCGCCTGTCCACCGACGTGCTCCGCGATGCGGTCACGGTCCAGGTCGACCATACCAAGCCCGTGGAAACCATATCGCACGCCCTCTACCACGTGGAGCAGCACCTGAAGACGGCCCTGCTCAAGGAGCTGCTCCGGCGCACCGAGACGGATTCGGTGCTCGTGTTCACCCGCACCAAGCACCGCGCCAAGAAGCTGGCCGAACAGCTGGGGCAGTCGGGGTTCAGCGCCACGTCCCTCCAGGGCAACCTGTCGCAGAACCAGCGGCAGCATGCCATCGAGGGATTCCGCGCCGGGTCGTACAAGATCCTCGTGGCCACGGACATCGCTGCCCGCGGCATAGACGTGTCGGCCATCACCCATGTCATCAACTACGACATGCCCGACACCGCCGAGTCGTACACCCACCGCATCGGCCGCACCGGCCGGGTCTCACGGACGGGCGAGGCCTTCACCTTCGTCACCAGCGAGGACACCTCCATGGCGTACGCCATCGAGTGCGCCCTCGGGGCGGCCCTGGAGCACAAGGTCCTGACGGGCTTCGACTATGCACGGCCCCGGCCGGAGGGCCCGTTCCCGGCGGCTCGCCAGGGAGGTCAGGGGAGGAACCCCCGGCGCCATTCCATGAGGACGCCGGGAGGCAGGCAGGGCGGATCTGGCGCGCGCTACGGAGCCGGGGCCTCGGCGCGCTGACGGAGCGCGGAAGCCATCCTGGTGAGCGCTTCTTCCAGCAGGCTTCGCGGGCACCCGAAGTTCAGGCGTACGAAGCCCGGGGTGCCGAAGTCGACGCCGCTGGACAGGCCCACCCCGGCCTGTTCGAAAAAGGCTGCGGGGTCCTCATGTCCCATGCCCCGGCAGTCGATCCACGCCAGGTAGGTGGCCTCCACGTGGTGCATGGCAAGGCCCAGCGACGATGCCGCGAAGGCCTCCACCAGGTTGCGGTTCTCCCGGAGGTAGCCGATGAGCGCCAGGCGCCAGTCCTCGCTGTCGCGGTACGCGGCCAGGGCAGCGGCGAGCCCCAGCGCATTGACGTGGGGCACGATGCCGGCCATTGCCTTTCTGAAGCGTGAGCGCAGCTCTTTCTCCGGGATCACCGCCAGAGAGCAGCCCAGGCCCGGCAGGTTGTAGGTCTTGCTGGGAGCGAGCAGGGTGATGCTCCGGCGGGCCACTTCGCCGTCCAGGGCGGCGATGGAGAGGTGAACCTTGTCATGGTCGAGGACCAGGCCGCAGTGGATCTCGTCCGAACAGATGACCATGCCCCTGCTTAGGCACAATCCTGCCAGGCGTTCGAGTTCTGCCCTGGTGAAGACCCTGCCCGTGGGGTTGTGCGGGTTGCACAGGACGAACATGCGCGTGCGGCCCGTTGCGAAACGTTCCATGCGGTCGAAGTCAAAGGTGTAGCCTGACGCTCCGGAAACGTGAGGAACCGTGATCAGGCCTCGCGAAGCCAGGGAAGGCGCGCTCAGGAAGGGAGGGTAGGCCGGGGTGGTGGTCATGAACTCATCACCCGGTTCCCCCGCGCAGCGGCAGGCGACGTTCAGGCCCGTGACCAGCCCGGGGAGCCACACGATCCACTCGGGCCGGACCTCCCACGCGTGGGCGTCCCGGAGCGTGGCCAGCACCGCATCCACCAGGTCGTCCGAAGGGAGCGTGTACCCGAACACACCGTGGTCCACGCGCTCCCGCAGCGCAGCCAGGACCGCGGGCGGGGCCTGGAAGTCCATGTCCGCCACCCACAGGGGCAGGGTGTCCGTGCCCCGGTACCGGTCCCACTTGAGGCTCGAGGTGTCGCGCCTGTTCACGGGCGTGTCGAAATCAAAGGTGAGATCGTTCTTGTGCGCCATCATGCCTGTAGGTACGGTGAGGAGGGCCGGCTGTCAAGGAATACCCGGGAGCGCGGGGATCGATGCAGGGACCCGTGCCGCTGGACATGCTGCGGTACTACCAACGTGCCAGGGAATGTGGTACGTATCCGTTCAAGACTAGGGGGGGCCATGAGCTTTCACATACCCACGAAGAAGAATGCCCGTCTCGCGATCCTGATGGAGCGCATCCAGGCAGACCAGGAGCTGCTCCAGCTGTGGAAATGCGCCAACATGAACGCCGTGGACCGCAGCGGCATCAACGACCATGGCGAGATCCATATCCGCATTGTTGCCAATGCCGCGTTGAGGATACTCCGCCTGCTGGTGAAGGGAGGGGTCGAGCCCAGCGTGGTGAAGAACCACGGCCTGGAAGCGGACGACGCCGAGGTGGTGGTGGTGCTGGCCTCCTGCCTCCACGACATCGGCATCGCGGTGCACCGCAACGACCACGAGCGCCACAGCCTCATCTTCGCCTACCCCAAGTGCCGGCAGCTCCTGCAGGGGATCTACGAGGAGCCGGCGCTCACCGTCATCACCTCCGAGGTCCTGCACGCCATCGTGGCCCACAACGCCAAGGAGACCTGCCTGACCGTGGAGGCGGGGGTCCTCAAGGTGGCCGACGCCCTGGACATGAAGGAGGGGCGTTCGCGCATCCCCTTCGAGGCCGGCAAGGTGAACATCCACTCCATCTCCGCCCAGGCAGTGGATGCGGTGGACATCGAGGAGGGAGACGAGCGGCCCGTGAAGCTGGTGATCACGCTGGCAAACTCCGCCGGGATCTTCCAGGTGGACGAGCTGCTGCGGCACAAGCTCCAGAACTCGTCCATCGCCGGCCACGTGGAGGTCATCGCAAGGATCGAAGGGGAACTCGAGCGCAGGATCATCGACACGTATTCCCTCTCGTGAGGGGGGTTCGTCGTGCCGCGGACAGGGGACGCCCCCTTTCCTTTTCCTAAAAAGGGCCCTATGTAATTGAAAACCGGTGTGTGCCGATCAGTTATTACAGCGCTCCCCGCAGCGTGTGAAAGCGTATGAAGATACTCCCCATCGGCCCTGAGAGCGTATACCAGAGCTGTCCGCGGGATCAGTCCCTGTCCCGGGAGGCGCCGTCCTGCCCGGGGTCTGTGCCCCAAGGGGATGATTCCGTCCGCATCGGCACAAGGGAGGCCCGAAACCCCGTCTACGACCGGACAGGCTCCATGCCCGGGGCGGACCGGACGGACCAGGAGAAAAACGCCCCCGGAGAGGGCAACGGAACGGAAGAACTCTCCGCAGAAGAGCGCAGGCAGGTCCAGAAGCTCGAGCAGCGGGACCAGAAGGTCAGGGCCCACGAGATGGCCCACATGGCCGCAGGCGGCGGGCTGATCCGGGGAGGGGTGAAGTATCAGTACCAGCGGGGTCCTGACGGCAAGATCTACGCCGCGGGAGGAGAGGTGAGCATCGACACCTCCTCGGAGAGCGACCCCGAGCGGACCATCCAGAAGATGCAGCGGGTCAGGGCGGCGGCCCTGGCGCCAGCGGATCCCAGCCCCCAGGACCGGGCCGTGGCCGCGGCGGCGGCACAGAAGGCGCAGCATGCCAGGGCAGAGGTCGCACAGGAGAGGATGGACGAGATGCAGGCCGCCTTCGAACAGCAGGACCTCGGGGAGGAAGCTCAGGGGACGGACGGGGAAAAGCCCCAGGAACCTGACTTGGAGACCACTGGATCGACCAGGCCTTTTCATGCGGTCGCGTAAGCAGCTGCCTTGACAGTCATCAGACGGGTTGAAAATGGCTGGCTGTGCGTGGTTGTTGAACAGGCTGTCTGTCTGAGATCACTCCTCTCTACAAAGATGTTATTTATGGTTATCAGCATGCCTTACAACCAAGCGATTTATGTCCGCAGGAACCACTCAACAGGCCTTCGGATTGAAACAGGATCAGGATAGGAATCCAGATACCCCACACGCAGGATGAACTGTGGCTTCACAGAAGGCCTGTGGAGAGATGTAAACTGATCGAACCATTGTTTTTCCTCCAGGGTCTGGGTCATGGGGTGTATGGCTATGCCCAGCTCCCTGACCAGGAGCGCCATCCTTTCAAAGCGCCTGCCTGTCTCTATGAGCTCAGCAACTGAGTTAACCTGGCTTGTGATGATTATCCAGCCTGCCCCTTCTTTCGCCAGGTTGGAGTTGAGCTCGATACCCTGGTTCCGGAAGGTCTGCCCCATGACATCTTCAGTGCTCATGAAGTTTCTCACATACCAGCCGGCAACACCCGATATCTCCATGCTCTCGGTGGTCAGTCCATATCTGTACTTCAGGGCATCAGCCCTGCTCAACCGTATGCAGTTCGCCAATTCTCTCTGAGCGTCATCTCTGTATGTCTGGTACCTGAAGGACTCGGCAGCCCATTCGGCCAGGCACTTCGCATGCTTCGAGTCCCTATTGAAATAATGGATGTGTCCCTCCCAGACTCCTGAAAGGATCTTGGCGTGCTCGACAGACAGCGGTTTTGACAGGTATCCTTTCTTCACGGTCCTGCGAGAGGTGATCCGGCTGACAGGGAAATCCGATGGTTTGGTCTTCACGAGGGTAACCTTCACAAGATCATCGTCGGATGAATGTGTGCCGACAACTTCGATCTGAGCTTCGTATCCTAGAGACGATGCGGCAGAGACAAGGTTCTCGACAAAGGCACCGATGGACAGGATAACTTCCCTGTTCTCGGGGTCCACAGCCGGCAGCAGCCTGGCTTTGTCCATGCCGATCACATATTCGTAGGGCCTCACTCTCCTGACAAACCAGGGCTGCATATTGTGTCCGCTGGGTGCCAGCGAGGCAAGAGCGAGGACTTGGGCCATTCCGGCTTCGAGTCCGGGCACGTTTGCATCTTCAGGTCTTCCCGGAGCCATGTCCGAACGTGTAACTCCTGCACATGCACCAATGAGAGATGAGGTACCCAATAACAATACGCCGTTTCCCACTGTTCTCAAAAACTCTCTCCTGCTAGTCATCATGATTTTCTCCTCTTATTCACCGGTTGAAATTCACGCCACAACCCAGGGTCATATATATCTCACCCTTTCTGTTGGGGTCCTGGATATTTACGCCCATCTGTGAGTAAATCCTCGGATTGTCCATGCCCCAGAACATGTCGGTTGGAGTCCAGTAGAGCTGGCCGCCTGCACGCTGCCGTGTCAGATCGGCATCATGTGCATGGGTGATCTCATAGTATGGTCCGGTATAGAGAACTGCCGCACCAGCGCCCTTCCAGGCAGGCACGAGGAACTGCGTCCTGTTCGCAATTACATAGTCGCCATCATTCACGAGCGTGTCGTATTCCCAGTCAAGAAAATATGGTCCATCCCCGTTAAAGCGGTAATATGCCACGTCGGTCTGGTTTATAATCAAAACAGGGCCAGCCTTGGCATAGAAGGTTGGCTGTACGAGCCCTCGATGGCCAACAGCCTTCTCTTCGCTGCCCTTGATGTCATCAAGCTCATGTTTGCCGAATTTGGCATCAGCGTCTGGGAATGAGAGGAGCCCGCCATTCGTGCCTAAGAAGCCGTAGAGGCCATATTCAAGGCGCATATTGAAAAAGATTGCAGGCTGAAACTCTGCATGCAATGAACCTTTGGCATAGGCAGGGTTTAACCCCAGGCCGAAACCTGCCTGAGTATAACGTGCAGGCATACCTTCCTCAGCGGTCTCCTTCACCCATCGTTTGTAGCCACCGATCATGAGCATCAAACCGTCAGGATTTATCATTGCCGCAAGGTCCGCTGTGTAAACGGTCTGCGCTTTCTGGTCGGAGAAAGTGCTATTATCCTCGCCAGCTACTGCGGTCACAGGCCATAAGAGGCATGGGGCAGCAGCAAGTAACATCGCCATGCATATGGTGGTATATTGCAAGGTCTTCGTGTTTGTCTGTTGTGTCTTCATAGTGTTCCTCCTGTCTTAGTCACTTTTTGGTGACATTTGTGATAAAAAAATTCACTCCTTGTTCTTGCTAATCAGGCATTGCCTGCAGATCGTGACGATGGAGCTCTCGAGGCGTTCCCAACCTTTGTCGCTGCGGATATTGACGGTGTTGTAAACCTCGGTGTCTCTGCTGCGAAGAAGCAGGTAACTTACGGCCGCCGATAGCAATGTGGTTATGGAAGCAATGTCCGCATCCGCATCGGCCATCTTTTCCCCGAATTCGCTGAATATCCGTATGGCCATGTCTTCCCTCACATTCCTGAGCACCTCGGTGAGTTCGTTCTGCTCCACCATCTCCCATGCCATTATCTCAAGCGTAACAGGCCGTCGTCGCAGTGCCCGGGTAAAATTGATCAGGACGAGAGACACGCTTTCGGCCAGGGACATGGACATGAGGGATTCAATATCATCTCCCAGCATCTCGGATGCTGATGGCCAAAACTCTTCAGATTCGCCGAAGGCTCTCAGAAGCTCGGGCATACCACCGAAATAGCGGTATATGAGAACCTTATCTATGCTCGCTTCCTTGGCAACGGCATTGATTCCCAAGGCCATGAAACCATCTCGAGAGAGCAGCGTCCCGACAGCCTTGATGATACTTTCCCTGGTGGCAAGGCGATCTCTGTTTCGGCCGGTCTTTTTAAGAGTTGCTGTAGAGGATGTACTTTTTTTCATCATCTCAGTCACCTGATGGTGACTTGATATCACCGGACGGTGACATTGTCAACATATTTTTTCTCTCTTTCAAAAGTACAACTATCGAGCCAATTGCAAAACGTCCCAGTCGATGTAGGTGTCTTCATTCACGTAATCCGCGTCGTGTGCCCGCTGATGCCCCGGAGACCGTTCATCCCAGGGGCACGAGACGGGCTGGCCGTTCCAGGATGTCCAGGATGCCCCGGGCGCAGTACACCCTGTCGCGCTTCGCCTGGCGCATCTCCCTGAGGATGCCCAGATCCACCATCTTGTCGATGGTGCGCTGGGCGGTGGTGAATGCGATGTTCAGGTCGGTGGAGAGCTTCCTGGCCGTGATGTACGGGTTGGCGGCCAGCCGTTCCAGGACGGCCGGGGCGACCTTGGAGGAAATCTGACCCACCTCCTGGCGCCACCGGGTCATGAGGTCGTTGATGGTTTCTGCCCTGTCCAGGGCGTCCTCGGCCTGGCGGGCAACGCCGTTGAAGAAATACAGCAGCCAGGATTCCCAGTCGCCCTCGATGCTCACCCGGCGGAGACGCTCGTAGTAATGACTCCGGGTCGCCTCGAAGAAGGCGCTCAGGTACAGCAGCGGCGTGGGCAGCACGCCGCGCTCCACGAGGAACAGGGTGATGAGGAGCCGCCCCACGCGGCCGTTGCCGTCGATGAAGGGGTGGATCGCCTCGAACTGGTAATGGGCGAGCGCGATCTGGGCCAGGGGTGGCAGCGTGGTGTCCTGCAGGAACGTCTCCAGGTCGCCCAGGCACTCCATGAGCATCTCAGGCGGCGGCGGAATGTAGGAGGCGTCCGCCAGCGAGCATCCCGGGGAGCCGATCCAGTTCTGCGTGCTGCGGAACTCCCCGGGTCTTGCAAGCCCGTTGCCGGCGTCCTGCATGAGCCGACCGTGGATCTCGAGGATCAGTCCCAGGGAGAGCGAGAGCGTCTTGAGGCGATCGATCCCGTGGTCCAGGGCAGCCACGTAGTTCGCCACGTCCCTGATCTCGCCGGGGCTCCGGCCCACGGCAGCGCCGGCATCCGCGGCCAGGACCTCACCAAGGGTGGCCTGGGTGCCCTCGATGCGGCTCGACAGAACCGCCTCGCGCGCGAGGAACGGCCGCATGAGGAGGTGCGGGTTCGGCAGCCTCCTCCCTTCGCCGGCCAGCCACCCGATGAGGCGGTCTGCCTCGGAGAGTGACCGCATCAGCGCCGGTGTCCATTCCAGGCGGGGGGGCAGCGGGTCGGGTACATGGGCATAGATGCCCTGCTTGATCTTCACCGCGCGGCCTGGGGGCCTGGATGATATCGTCACGATCCCTCCTTGAAGCCATTGTGCCGAAAAGGGTGCGTCAGCGAAAATACCAGTGGCTTCTGTTATCGATATATATCAAAAACGAAAATAGACATGCAATCCCCGGATGGTGGTTCCGGGACAGGGGGGAAGACACGCTCATCCTTGGAAGTGTCGTTTCGCTGGGATCAGCAGACCCTCCCTGCCAGGGAATACAGGAGCATGCCCACGATCACGGTCCCCCCCAGCGAACGGCTCCACCAGGCAAAGGCAAGGGTGGGCAGGGCCACGAGGAATTCCGGCCTCATCAGGCAGAAGGTGCCCGTGGCCTGGTTCACCATCAGCGACGGCGCCACCAGGGCGCTGAGGATGCCCGCCGGGACCAGCGAGAGCCACCGTACGAACAGCGGCGGGATCTCCCTGCCGGAGAGCCACATCAGCGGGAGCCACCGGGGGATGTAGGTCACCAGGCCCATGCCCGCGATGCACAGGAGGTACTGCCCGTCCGTCATGGGGCCTCCCGGCTATCCTTGGAGAGCCCTGGCCATCGGTCCTGGACGACGAGGCCCGCCGTGGCGGAGACGACGGTGGCCAGGATCACGTTCCAGTTCCCGGGCAGCACGAGCGAGTTGAGTACCGCCAGCGCCCCGGAGCACAGGGCCACCAGGGCGATGAGGGGTGAGGTGGTCTGCAGGACCAGCAGCGCGAGGAACATGGCGGTGAGCGCGTAGTCGATGCCCAGCGCCCCGTGGGGGATGACCGCGCCGAGGAGGCCGCCGGCAATAGAGCTGATGATCCAGGCGAGGTGCGCGGTGTGGTTCACGACCCCGGCCCTGTTCTCGTCCCAGAGGGCGCCCCTGAACCGGGTAAGGTTCACGGCAAAGGTCTCGTCCGTGATCTCGGCCGCGAAGAGGCCCAGCCTCCACCGGCTCACCCCCCTGAGATGCAGGGCCAGGCTTGAGCTCATGAGGAGGTGCCTGAGGTTCACGAAGAAGGTGGTGATGATGACGGGCAGCACAGGCGCACCTGTGGATATCATGGAAACCGCGATGAACTGGGAGCTGCCGGCAAAGACGACCAGCGACATCAGGGCGATCTGCAGCGTGTCGAGCCCGGCCTGTGCGGCCAGGACCCCGAAGGGGATGCCCACCGCCGCATAGCCGATCCAGATGGGTACCGCGGCGCTCAGCCCGGGGAGGAGGTTTGCGCGGTCATGGGCGTCCATGGGGCGTCCTTTGCTCTGTGATGTGGGTACGGTACGGCAACCGGGTCCGGAGATCAAGGGAAAAGGAAGCGGATGAGCCGTGGCCCCGCATGCTCAAGAGGCTTGACAATCGGGGTGTTTTTTGAGTTCATACCGGGATATGGGAATCGATGCCATCGTGACCGCGGGCGACGGAAGGGCCGCCCGCCGGATATTCAAGAAGAACAAGGCCCTGCTCGACGTCGGAGGGAAACCCATCATCCGGCACATCGTGGAGACCCTCCAGGCGTGCGGATCCATCGACAACATCGTGGTGGTGGGGCCCAGGGACAAGTTCGAGGAGATCATCGGCGACACCCGTGCCCATCTCGTGCCGCAGAAGAGGAGCCTGGCGGAGAACGGGTGGGAAGGGTTCCTCCAGTCGCTCCCCGAGTATCGAGACAGGCCAGAGATCACCGGCGCCCTCATCGAGAAGTACTACGCCAAGCACGTCCTGTTCCTCTCGGGCGACATCCCGCTGCTCTGCGTGGAGGAGCTGGAAGAGTTCATCTCCCGCTGCGACATGGACAGGTCCGACTACATCGCCGGCATCACCTCGGAGGAGGCCCTCAGGGAGTTCGGCCCGCGCAAGGGCAGGCCCGGCATCAAGATGGCCACGTTCCACACCCGGGAGGGGAATTTCAGGCAGAACAACCTCCACATGGCCAGGCCCTTTGTCCTGCTGAACAGCATCGACCTTGTGCTGAAGGTGTACGAATACCGCTACCAGAAGGAACTCGTGAATATCGGCCGGGCAATCCTGGAGATCGTCCGGCTCGGCCCCGGCAAGATCGGCAAGACCCTTGTCCTGTACCTGCTCCTCCAGATATCCGCAGGCCTCACCGCGGTGGGCCTTCCGGGAGCGGCCCGCGTGGTGAGCTACGCCATATCGCGCCACAAGCTGGAGCGGCTCATCTCAGAGGTGCTGGGGACGCGCTTCAGGCTGGTGGAGACCACCATCGGCGGCGCGGCCCTGGACGTGGACAACGAGAAGGACTTCATGGTTCTCTCGGTCATGTACCGGGACTGGGTCAATCTCATCAACCGGCGCACTCACCACTTGGCGTAGTGGTCCTCGGTGAAGCCCGGGCAGTCCTTCACCCGGATGACCTCGCCGCCCTGCGTCCCGAGGGTCCCCTCGAAGGTCCCCACGAGCTGGGTGAACCGGGACGCGATGAAGCCCGCATTGACCTTCTCGGAGCGCGACCGCTCGGGCAAGAAGGTGAGGTCCACCCTCGAGTCGGACGATACCACGCGCCACGGGCTGAAGAGGTCGTGCGTGTCGAAGACGAAGTTCACCGTGTCCACCTTGGTCATGGTGTTGTCGAGCCAGAAGGCGTTTTCCGTGAAGCTGGTCTCGTTCACCCCGCAGGAGAGGTTCATGCCCAGCGATCTCCCGTCGGGCAGGGTCCAGGCGGTGGCCGCCCAGTTCCAGCAGGTCTGCCTGCGCATGTACCCGCAGGTCCAGTCCACCAGGGCCATGCTGGCGGGAGATGCGATCTCGTGGGAGCGTCCCTTCTGTACCACAGTGCCCGTTACGCTCACCGGGCTGGTCTTCTGGGTGTAGACCCAGCCCGTATACCCGGCCCGTGTGCAGATGCGCAGCGGCCGGGCATCCTTCGTGCCGAGCCTCAGCGACAGCTCCAGGTCCTTGGAGAAGGCCTTCACCGTGTCCCCGGTCATCTCGATGGTCAGCTTCCGCGAGGCGTACCTGCTGGCAGGGGTATCAGGTGTCGTGGTGATGAAGGTGCCCCTGCCCGGCAGACAGAGGTCTCTGGCCTCGGTGATCTCCCTGGTTGTCCTGTCATAGACATAGAGAAATCCGTTGGCCAGGAACTTGAGGTCCACCACGGCGAGCCCGATGATCACCTCCGGCCCCATGACGCCCACGAAGTGGAACTGGTTTGCCATGAGGCGCTTCTTCAGCAGGGATACCTTGGCGCCCATGGCGGTCCGAAGGTCGTAGTCCAGGTAGTTCACGTCCGTGACGGGCTCGTCGTAGATGCCCCAGCTGATCCGTCCCTGTGTGTCCACGAGTGCTCCCATGATAACCTCCTCGCATCGAATGATAGAGTATTCTCCAAGAATAATTGACCAGCTGGTTCAGATCAACCGGTTTTCTCGAACGCCCCGCTGAGGAGGTGCGGGAGATTGGGGCTGACCCAGGCCGCAGTGCCCTGATCCAGAGTGCTACTTGTCGAGGAAATCCTCGAAGCCCGGGGTGTCTGATTTCAGTTCGGATTTCCGGGCAGCGCCCTGTACGGGAGATGCCCCCTTCTTGCTGTCCTCGAGATAGTCCTCGAAGCCCGGGGTCTGTTCGGGCCCCTCCGTCCTGGCCGGATGAGGTTTCCGGGGCGCGGCCGGTGCTTCCTCCAGGAAGTCCTCGAACCCCGCTTCAGGGTTGTCCATGGGTTTCTGGGACTTGGGCGCGGGGCCGGTGGAGGGTGCGGGGGCTGCCGGGCGGGGTGCTGAGGCCTGGTTGAGGTCCAGCATCTTCTCGTGCTGGGTATAGGCCGTTTCCACCACGTCGGAGATCTCCAGCATCTTCTTCACCACGTTGCGGATGTTCAGCGCCTCGTTCTTGATGTCGGAGAGCGCCTTTTTGGTGGCCGGGCTGACCTGCATCTCGCCCATGATCATGTCGAGCTTGAGCAGGATGGTGGTGAGCGGCGAGTTGATCTCGTGGTTCGCCGCGATGGCGGTCTTGGTGACCGCGGCCAGCCGCTGGGCCTTCATGTGCCTGGTGATGAGCATTGCCCGCTGAATGGCCTGGGAGCTCATCTCGGCGATGGTCCGCAGGAGCAGGTTCTTCTGGCTGACCTCGTCGGGACCCAGGTTTTCCTTGAGAAGCACCTCCAGGGCGCCGATGGCCTTGCCGTCCACCTTCAGGGTGCCGAAGACGATGCCCGTGGCCCGGGGGAAGATCCCGTTGGTCCTGTCCAGCATCTCCTTGGTGGCGCTCGCCGTGCCCGATTTCGTCTGGGGGGACTCGCCGAGCATGAACGACTCGGTGACCATGATCCGCAGGTTGTTCAGCCTGATCATGCACCGCGCCTTCTTGGCGTCGAGGATGGTGAGAGCGTGCGTGGCGATGATGGCGGTGATCTCGGAGAGCTTCATGGACGACTGGAGGTTCGTGCTCAACTGGTTGAGGCTGGAGAGCTCCAGGGTCCTGCGTTCCAGGGCCATCTTCTTCTGCTCCAGGTCGAGGCTCAGCCTGCCGAGCTGTGCATTGGCCGACTGCAGGACCTCGAAGTAGGTCTTGGGCTCGGCCCGGGGGATGCCGAGCTCGTCGCTGATGTTCGAGATGTTGTCCTTGAGCGAAATGGAGATATCCTGGATATCCTGGCTGGTCAGGCCCAGGTGGTTGAGCAGGGAGGGGTCGATGAACCCTGCCTTGGCCGGGCTCATGCCGATGCCCAGGTGGTTGGCCACCATGTCCGCCACGTGGATGATGGAGCACAGGCGCTTGGTCTGCGGATCGTCGGTGATGTCCACGATGCTGTGGTGGAACCCCACGGCCTTGCTGAGGTGTCCGGGCAGGTTCCACCGCTCCATGAGGTGCTTGCCGATGGACGCGTGGTCGATGCCCACGAGCTGCTGCTCGACCTCGATGATGTCCGCTCCGGCCCTGTTCATGGCCTCCAGGACCTCGTTGTACTCGCCGTGCCTGCACAGGAGCTGGTCCGCGATGACCTTGCCCAGGTCGTGGAGCAGCCCTGCCACGAAGGCGTCCTCGGAGGCGGCGGGCAGCACCTTGGCGGCCATGGCCTTGGCGCACACGGCGCATGCGATGCTGTGCTGCCAGAAGGCGTAGAAGTCGAGCGCCCTGCGTTCCTTTTCGTTGAAGAGGTTGATCACACTGATGCTGAGCACGATGCTCTTGAGGACGTTGAACCCGAGCAGCACCACTGCACCCCGGATGGTGGCAATCTCCTTGATCCTCCGGTAGAACGGGGAGTTGGCAACCTTGAGCACCTTGAGCGCCAGGGCCTGGTCCTTCTCCACCAGGTCGGCGATCTGCTTGGCGTTCACGTTGTCCTCCAGGGTCTTCTCCATGATGGCAGTGGCCACTGACGGCAATGTCGGCAGTTCACCGATGCTGTTCAGGAGGGTTTCAATCTGTTCTGATGACAATCTCCCCATCCCTGATCTTATCGTTCAAACCCCATCCAATCTTGAGTCCGAGCACCTTCTATGGTACTCATTTCTGATGACCCCCCATCGCGAGCAGACCCGAAGGATATATGTGGGAAAATGTCCTGTCGGCGGCGGCTCACCGGTGAGCATCCAGTCCATGACGAACACCATCACCCGGGACGTCCCCGCAACGGTGTCGCAGATCCAGGAACTCGTCCGGGCCGGGTGCGACATCGTCCGCGTCAGCGTCCCGGACGAGGATTCCGTGAAGGCCTTCGGGGAGATCAGGAAACAGGTACTGATCCCCCTCATCGCCGACATCCATTTCGACCACCGCCTCGCCATCGCCTCCCTGCGGGCGGGGGCGGACGGTATCCGCATCAATCCCGGGAACATCGGCGGCCGCGACAAGCTCAGGGCCGTGGCGAAGGCTGCCATGGACACCGGCGCCCCCATCCGGGTGGGCGTCAACCTGGGTTCGGTGAAGAAGTCGCTCCTTGAGCGGTACAGGGGAGACCACGTGGGCGCCATCGTGGAGAGCGGCCGCCAGTACGTGGAGATGCTCGAGGACATGGGGGTCAGCGCCATGAAGGTGTCGTTGAAATCCTCCGACGTGCTCGAGACCCTGGACGCCTACCGCCGGTTCTCGGCCGTCTCGGCGTGGCCCCTGCACCTGGGGTTGACCGAGGCCGGACCGCTCATCTCGGGCCTGATCCGCTCGTCCGTGGGCATCGGTGCGCTCCTGGCCGAGGGCATCGGCGACACCATCCGGGTTTCGCTCTCCGCCGATCCCGTCCAGGAGGTGTTCGCCGGCAGGGTGCTCCTGGAAAGCCTCGGGCTCAGGTCCGAGGGTGTCCGCATCATCGCGTGCCCCACCTGTGCCCGCGCGTGCGCGGACGTGCCCGCCATCTCCTCGGCGCTGGAAGACGCCCTCAGGGACGTTCGCCGGCACATGGTGGTGGCGGTCATGGGGTGCGTGGTGAACGGACCCGGCGAGGCACGGATCGCGGACCTGGGGGTTGCCTGCGATGCCAAGGGCGCGGTGCTCTTCTCCCGGGGCAAGCCCATCAGGCGCATCGAGACCAGCGAGATCATCACGACCGTACTGAACGAAATACGCAAGGAGACACCCGAATGAAGATGTCGTCACTGTTCCTCCACACCCTGAAGGAAGAGCCCCGGGACGCCGAGGTGGTGAGCCACAGGCTCATGCTGCGTGCCTGCATGCTCAAGAAGCTGGCCTCCGGAATCTACTCGTACCTGCCCTACGGGCTGAAGGCCATCAGGAAGGTGGAACAGATCATCCGCGAGGAGATGAACGCGGCGGGCGCCCAGGAGTGCCTCATGCCGGGCGTCCAGCCCGCCGAGATCTGGAAGGAGAGCGGCAGGTGGACGGTCTACGGCAAGGAGCTCCTCAGGCTCTACGACCGCAAGGGCGCAGAGTTCGCCCTGGGCCCCACCCACGAGGAGGTCATCACGGACATCGTCCGGGACCATGTCCGCTCCTACAAGGACCTCCCCCTGAACCTCTACCAGATCCAGACCAAGTTCCGTGACGAGATCAGGCCGCGGTTCGGCGTCATGCGGGCCCGGGAGTTCATCATGAAGGACGCGTACTCCTTTGACGCCGACGACCAGGGCGCCGAGAAGAGCTACGAGGCCATGTACCGCGCGTACGAGCGCATCTTCACGCGGTGCGGGCTGAGGTTCAAGGCCGTGGAGGCCGACTCGGGGCCCATCGGCGGCAATTTTTCCCACGAGTTCATGGTGCTGGCGGAGACCGGGGAAGACCTCATCCTGAGCTGCACATGCTGCGCCTATGCGGCCAACCAGGAGCGCGCAGAGATCGCCCTGCCCGCCGACCTGTCCTTCCCGCGGGCCCCTGCAGGCAGTCCGAAGGAGGTGCACACCCCGGACATCAGGACCGTGGAGGAGGTCTGCGCATTCCTCTCCATCGAACCGTCCCGTCTCATCAAGACCCTCATCTACTCGACTGATGCCGGCCCGGTGGCCGCCCTGGTCAGGGGAGACCACGAGATCAGCGAGGCAAAGCTGCGCAGGGCGCTGGGGTGCGAGTCCGTGGAACTGGCCGACGAGGACACGATCCGGAAGTGCACCGGGGCCCCGCGGGGGTTCGCCGGCCCCGTGGGCCTGGCCCTGAAGAAGGTGGCGGACGGAGCGCTCCTGGCAGGAGGGCCGTACGCCACCGGTGCCAACAGGGAGGACCACCACGTCACGGACGTCTGGTTCTCGCGGGACGTGAACGTGGACCTCGTGGCCGACATCCGGGCCGCCACGGGCGGCGAGGCCTGCCCCCGGTGCGCGGGTGGCGTGCTGGAAACCATCCGCGGCATCGAGGTGGGGCATGTGTTCAAGCTGGGCATGAAGTACTCCAAGGCCATGAACGCGCTCTTCCTCGATGAGAACGGTGTCCAGAAGCCTCTGATCATGGGGTGTTACGGCATCGGTGTGGGCAGGACCGTGGCGGCGGCCCTGGAGCAGAACCACGACGCCGACGGCATCATCTTCCCGGCCGCCATCGCCCCCTTCCATGCCATGGTACTGCCCATCAGCATCAGCGATGCACGGGTCATGGATGCGGCCACCACGATCTACCAGGGGCTCCGGAAAGCCGGATTCGACGTGCTGTTCGACGACCGCGACCTGAGGCCCGGTGTGAAGTTCAAGGACTCCGACCTCATCGGGGTGCCTGTCCGCATCACCGTGGGGCCCAAGGATCTCGCATCGGGCATGGTGGAGGTCAAGGAACGCTCCGGGACCAGGATGGAGAAGGTGGTCGCCGCGGACGCCGTTGCATACTGCCGGAGGCTCCTTGAAGAGAAGGGTGTAATCATTGACCGTACGGATAAATGACATCCTCGATGAGGTGTCCTCGTACATACCTGAGGAAGACAAGCGCCTGATCGAGAAGGCCTACGTCTTTTCCGCCCGGGTCCATCATGGCCAGAAGAGGCTGAGCGGAGAACCCTATCTACACCATCCCCTGGAGGTTGCGCACATCGTTGCCCAGATGCGCCTCGACGTGACGGCGGTGACCGCCGCCTTCCTGCATGACGCCATCGAGGACAGCCTCACGAAGAGGGAGGACATACAGCAGGAGTTCGGCGAAGAGGTGGCCCAGGTGGTGGAGGGGCTCACCAAGATCAGCAAGATGAACTTCCGCTCCGTGGAGGAGCAGCAGGCGGAGAACTTCCGCAAGATGATCCTGGCCATGAGCAAGGACCTGCGGGTGCTCCTCATCAAGCTGGTGGACCGCCTCCACAACATGCGGACCCTGGAATACCACAACAGGGCCTCCCAGCTCAGGATCGCCAGGGAGACCCTGGACATCTACGCCCCCCTTGCCAACCGGCTCGGCATCCACTGGCTCCAGGTGGAACTGGAGGAGCTGAGCCTGAGATACCTGGAGCCCGAAGACTACCGCATCCTCAAGACGAAGCTCGATGCCGTGGCCCTGGAGAAGGAGCCGTTCCTGAAGGACGTCATGTCCCAGGTCGCATCCAAGCTCGACGAGGCGGGCATCAAGGCCGAGCTCAAGAGCAGGATCAAGCACATCTACAGCGTGTACCAGAAGCTCAAGCGGCAGGGCATTCCCCTGGAGAACATATACGACGTGCTGGGCGTGCGGGTCATCGTGAACAACGTGGGTGAATGTTATGCAGCGCTGGGCATCATCCACAACATGTGGAAGCCCATCCAGCAGCGGATCAAGGATTTCATCGCCATGCCCAAGCCGAACAAGTATCAGTCGCTGCACACCACCGTGTTCGGTCCTGGCGGGGAGCGCATCGAGATCCAGATCAGGACCTACGAGATGGACTTCATCGCCAACGAGGGCATCGCGGCGCACTGGCTCTATAAGGACTACTCCAAGCTCAGGGACCAGGCGAAGCTCAAGGATCAGCAGGGTCAGGAGCTGTCCTGGCTCAGGCGGCTCCTGGAATCGCAGAAGGAGCTGAAGGACCCCCGGGAGTTCCTCCAGAGCGTCAAGCTCGATCTCTATCCCGAGGATGTCTTCGTCTTCACCCCGAGGGGGGAGGTGCTGCAGTTCCCCCTGGGGGCGACCCCTCTCGATTTCGCCTACAGCGTCCACACCCAGCTCGGCCACCAGTGCACCGGGGCCAAGGTGAACGGACAGATCGTGAAGCTGAACTACGAGCTGAAGAGCGGAGACGTCATCGAGATCATGCGCTCGCCCAAGCAGCACCCCAGCAAGGACTGGATGAGGATCGCCAAGACCTCCCGGGCCAGGAACAAGATCCAGACCTGGCTTCGGACCCAGGAGCGCGAGCAGAGCATCGCGCTCGGCAGGGAGATGCTGGAGAAGAAGCTCAAGAGCCTGCACATCCAGAAGGACGTGGATCTGGAGGCGCTTGCCCGGGAGTTCTCCTTCAAGACCGCCGACGATCTTTATGCCTCCATCGGGTACGGCAGGACCTCGGTGAACCAGGTCGTCCACAAGATTCTGCCCGAGGAGCAGAAGAAGGAATTCAAGGAGGTCCACCCCAAGAAGAAACAGGTGGGGTCCAGCGTCGTGGTGAAGGGTGTGGACAACCTGCTCATCCGCTTCGCCAGGTGCTGCAGGCCGATACCGGGCGACGACATCATCGGGTTCATCACCCGGGGGAAGGGGATCACGGTCCACCGATCCAACTGTCCCTATGCCACGGAGATCGATTCCCAGCGGGTCATCCCGGTGGAATGGGACATGGGCATCTCGGAGAGCCACGAGATCGAGCTGATCGCCATCTGCCAGGACAAGCCGGGCATGCTGGGCTCCATCACGGCCATCATCGGCGCCCGGAACATCAACATCACCAAGCTGAACGCCTCGTCCATGCCCAACGGGAACTCCATGTGCACCTTCCGGCTGCTGGTGAAGGATCTGGGCGAACTGGAAAAGCTTTCCGCAGAACTCCGGAAGCTCAAGGGTGTGGAGCGCATCGAGCGGAAATGACGGCCATGGCTGGTGTCCGGAGAGGTTTTCGAGGGGTATGCCCCTTCCTGTGTCCTAGAGGGAACTCCTGATGAGCTCGAGCAGTTCCCGCTCCACCACCCCCTTGGACCTGCAGGGCTGCCATTTCTTGGTGGCATTGGTATCGTAGGCCTCGATGTGGGCGATGACCTTCACTTGGGTGCTCATGTCGTTGATGGGGGTGAGCCTCACCGTCACCGAATACCCCACCTGGGTGTACAGTGCGAGCTTCACGTTGGGTCTGTCGGCGATCTTTTCCAGGTCGGTATGGGCCTTGACCCCCACGGAATAGCTGTTGAAGAAGGCCGTGGTGATCTCTCCCTTCTCCTTGTCCAGTTCCTTCACCGGGAGCGATTTTTTCTCCAGGACCTTCATGGTGACTTCCCACACCTTGTCGAACCGGGCCAGGTAGAAGGACGTGTCGTCGATCATGGGGGCTGCCGGCTGCTTGGTGGTGGCGCATCCGGCGAGCAGAACGGCGAGCATGATGGGGTATATCTTCGACATTGCTCTTCTCCGCATGGGGGATTCGTTCAACAGATATGGAGTCCCCCTTAGCATGAATTTCTGCAAAGGGAAATATGGAATCACCCACGCATAGAAGGCGGGGCCTTCTCTATGCATAAAGACACCCCGTTCTCACGGGGCGTCTGCTGGGTGATGAAACGGGAAACCGGGGTTTGCGGCTGTCTTCAGGCGACGTGCTTCTGAATCCTGTTGGATTTGATGCACTGGGTGCAGACCTTGACGCCCTTCACGCCTTCAGAGGTCTGGATCCGCACCTTCTGGAGATTCGGAAGCCAGGTCTTCTTGGTCTTGTTCTGGGCATGGGACACGTTATGCCCGGTCTGTGGCCCTTTGCCGCATATTTCACACTTTCTCGACATCGTACACAACTCTCTTTCTGTTCTTGATGCAACAATAATAATAAGTTCAGGTGGTGCCGAAGCCGGGATTTGAACCCGGACGGGAGTTACCCACCACCCCCTCAAGATGGCGTGTCTGCCAATTCCACCACTTCGGCGTATGACGGACATCTTTCATAACAGCCTAACACCACCCTGTCAATACGGAAAAATATTCGTCGAACCATCCTGCGGGCTGAGATCCAGAGCCGATCCCCGCAGGGTCCATGCGGGCCCGGCAGCCCTCATCCAGGTGGGTGAAGCGTCGGGGAGGTGTTTGATTCTCTCCGGGATCATGGTATCATGCATATTCCTACGACAGCGAATGGATATTCCATCTTGACAGGGGGAGGAGAAGCATCTATTGATATCAGTAATTATTATCAATAAAGAGAGAAAGGGGATTGAGCATGACCAGTAGGTTCCAGGTGTACAAGTGCGAGGTATGCGGGAATATCGTCGAGGTCCTTCACGAGGGCAAGGGTGAGCTCGTCTGCTGCGGCCAGCCCATGAAGCTCTTCACGGAGAACACCGTTGATGCAGCCAAGGAAAAGCACGTCCCGGTCATCGAGAAGACCGGCAAGGGCTACAGGGTGAAGGTCGGCAGCGTGGCCCATCCCATGGAGGAGAAGCATTACATCGAGTGGGTTGAGCTCATCGCGGACGGCGTTGCCTACCGGAAGTTCTTCAAACCCGGTGATGCCCCGGAGGCGGAGTTCTGCATCGATGCGGCGCAGGTCAGCGCCAGGGAATACTGCAATCTCCACGGGCTCTGGAAGGCATAACCGGGCAGCTGGCCATGACCGGCCGGGTACCGGGAGCCGGCCTGGAACCCTTGCCGCCGTTCCGGAGACATCCGGGGCGCCGGGCAGGTGGGAGCACAGGCTTGAAGCGATCCGTGCGGGCCTGGAGAAACGTTGGGAAAGGAGAACACTGTGTCAGGCGTGTATAAACCGGTTCAGATCACAGACAAGGTTTACTGGGTGGGGGCCATCGACTGGATTATCCGGGACTTCCACGGGTATACCACCAAACGGGGAAGCACTTACAATGCCTACCTCATCCTGGCGGACAAGGTCACCCTCGTCGATACGGTGAAAGCCCCCTTCAAGGATGAGATGCTCGAGCGCATATCCGCGCTCATCGACCCCAGGGAGATCGACTACATCATCTCGGACCATTCGGAGATGGACCACTCGGGCTGCCTGGCCGAGGTCATCAGGGAGGTCAACCCCGAGAAGGTCTTCGCCTCCGTCATGGGCGCCAAGGCCCTGAAGGAACATTTCCAGATCGAGGACGAGATCACCCCGGTCAAGGACGGCGAGAGGCTCAGCCTGGGCAACATGACCATCACCTTCATGGAGACCCGCATGCTCCACTGGCCTGACAGCATGTTCAGCTATCTCCACGAGGACTCCCTCCTGTTCTCCCAGGACGCCTTCGGCATGCACCTGGCCAGCGACGAGCGCTTTGCCGACCAGATCAGGCAGGACATCATCGAGTACGAGGCGGCCACCTACTACGGCAACATCCTGCTTCCCTACTCGCCGCTCATCGGCAAGCTGCTGGACAAGGTGGCGGCGTCGGGGCTCGACATCCGCATCGTTGCGCCCGATCACGGGCCGGTGTGGAGGAAGGACCTTCCCTGGATCCTCCAGCACTACCGGACCTGGTCGGAGCAGAAGCCCACGGACAAGGCCGTGGTGCTGTTCCACACCATGTGGCACAGCACCGAGCACATGGCCAGGGCCGTGGAGGAGGGCCTGCTCGCCGGCGGGGCGCGGGTGAAGGTCATGTCCATGGGTTCGTACCACCGCAGCGACGTGGCCTACGAGGTCCTCACGGCGGGGGGCCTGGTGGCAGGCTCTTCCACGCTGAACAACAACATGCTGCCAGCCATGGCCGACGTGCTCACCTACCTGAAGGGTCTCAGGCCCGTGAACCTCGTGGGCGCCGCCTTCGGCTCCTACGGGTGGAGCGGCGAGGCGGCAAAGCAGGTGCACGACGTGCTTGCCGAAATGAAGGTGGACCTCGTATCCGAGCCCCTCAAGGCCAAGTACGTGCCTGACCGGGACGCCCTGCAGAAGTGTTTCGACCTGGGCAGGACCGTTGCGGAGCGGATGAAGGCGGCGCTTGGATAGATTCGTCGCCCGGTGCCGCCTCCACGGAGCACGGGGGTGGTGCCGGGAGGCGCGCACATTGAACGAAAGACCAGAGGAGGAAAGCATGCAGAAATATGTCTGTGGTGTGTGCGGGTATGTGTACGATCCGGAAAAGGGCGATTCCGAGGGGAACATCCCGCCCGGGACCCCGTTCGAGAAGCTGCCGGACGACTGGACCTGTCCGGTCTGCGGCGCTGCCAAGAGCGAGTTCTCCCCCGAGTGAGCAGACAGTGTGGGCAAGGGCGGCCGTCTGGAGGCCGCCCTTGCCCACATGCGCATGCGGACATGGGTGCAAGGCTCGCCGTGAAACGGCGGATTCTCGACGATATCCATGCGGCGTACCACCGGAGCGAGTACATCCACCCGGACCCCCTGGAGTTCCTCCACGGGTATGCCCGAGCGCGCGACCGCGAGGTGGTGGGGCTCGTTGCCTCTTCGCTGGCCTACGGGAGGGTGGGCCAGATCCTCCGGAGCGTCTCGCAGGTCCTCGGGCACCTCGGCCCCTCGCCGGCGGAGTTTCTGGAACACGCATCGGCAGAGACCCTGCGGGAGGCCTTTGCGGGGTTCAGGCACCGGTTCACCGACGGAAGCGAGCTCGCCGACCTGCTGCAGGCCGCAGGGCGGATCATCAGAGAGTATGGGTCTGTGCAGGCATGCTTTCTCCGCGGGTACCGCCCGGCGGACACCGACATAACCCACGCCCTTGCCGCCTTTGCCCGGGAGCTGAAGTCCCGCATGTCCGCTCAGGAGAACACCCTCCTTCCGTGTCCGGAGCGGGGCAGCGCCTGCAAGCGGCTCCACCTGTACCTCAGGTGGATGGTGCGCCGGGACGCCGTGGACCCGGGGGGCTGGGAGGGCGTTTCAAAGGCGCGGCTCATCGTGCCGCTGGATGTGCACATGCACAGGATCTGCACGGGTCTGGGCCTGACCACACGGAGACAGGCCGACCTCAGGACGGCCCGGGAGATCACCGCCTCATTCCGGAAGATCGCGCCCGATGACCCGGTGAAGTACGACTTTGCGCTGACCAGGGTGGGCATCAGAATGGATATCGATCCTGAATGCCGTATGCGGTATAACAGTCTCCTGAGATGCTGAAAAGATTCCCGTGGGAGGAACATGGTATGGACGACAGGCTCAGGTCAGTGATACATCAGGCATTCACCGGTGAGGCCAAGGCCCACCTGAGGCTCAAGGTATTCGCCGAGAAGGCGGAGCAGGAAGGTTATCCCCAGCTGGCCAAGCTCTTCCGCGTCATCGCATTCTCCGAGGAGCTTCACGGAAAGCGGGCGCTGCGGCTGCTGAAGGAGATCAGGAGCACCGAGGAGAACCTTGCCGAGAGCTTCGAGTCCGAGACCAAGGTGGCGGGGGTGGCCTACAGCGAGTTCATCAAGCTCGCCGAGGAGCAGGGCGACCGGGCCGCGTCACTCTACTTCAGCCAGTCCCACGACGCGGAGGAGATCCATGCCAAGCTCTACAAGGAGGCCATGGATCACGTCCTGGAGGAGAGGGAGACCACCTACTATGTCTGCGACGTGTGCGGGTACGTGTCCGACGGCATCCTGCCAGAGGAGTGCCCCATCTGCGGCGCCAAGAAGGACCGGTTCGTCACGTTCGAGTAGGGGGAATCTCCTCCTTCTATCTGTTCCGGGAAGGAAAACTGAACCTGTTCGAAACACGCATCTCTGTGAAACGGAGATGCGTGTTTCGGACAGGCCATGTTGAAAGAATAAGACAGAAGAACAGATAGCCCTTGTTCCTTGAAAAACTGCTGCGCCGGGCAACCCTTGTCCAGGATTGCCCGGCGCTCGTGAAGGGGTGGCTAAGAGCTGTGTTTTTCACGGGGATGTACCCGGCCTTCCGGGACCCCCCCTCGTTCTTTGTTACGCCGTGGGCATGGTGGTGAACACGCCCCGCGGATCCACCTCGGTCCTCAAAAGCTTTAAAATGTCATCCGGGATCACCGGGGTTTGGGGGATCTCGCCCTCGGGCTTGAGCAGTTCGAAGCCCGTGAACTGCTGGGTGAAGTCAAAGGTCCAGCCGGGCATGAGGGACTTCACCCGCATGCGCTTGGTGACCGGCTCGAAGTCGAACTCGCCGCACTGGGAGATCACCGCGATGGGGCCCTTGCCCACGAGGCCTGCCTCCCTGCGTGAATTCCCACCGGTGAGGTGCCCCACCGAGGTGATGAAGTCCACGTTCTTCACGAATTTGTCCGGGGTCTGGACACCCACGAGGACCACTTCCTCGGTGAGCGAGGACAGGTCGTTGTTGCCGCCGGATCCGGTCATGCGGACCGTGGGGTGCAGGAGATCCTTCCCGATCTGGTGGGTGTTCACGTTGCCGTACATGTCCACCTGGGCGAAGCCCAGAAAGGCGATGTCCACGAACCCGTTGCAGCACTGGGCGAAGGAGTAGGCCATCTCCATGACCACCGGCGCCTTGCGCCATGTGAAGGGACAGCCCACGGACCAGGGGAGGTCCTTGGGCAGGGGGTCCTGGCCGCCGGACTCGTAGACCATGGTGATGTTCGGGGCGTGGGTCTTGTGCGCGAGGATCCCGGCGATCATGGGGATGCCGGTGCCGATGTAGACGATCTTATGGTCGTGGATCTGCTGCGCAAGGACGTATGCGAGCATCTCCAGGGGGTTTGCAGGTGCGTTCAGGTCTCTCATGGGTTCCTCCTGTCCTTAGTAATAGCGCCCAGGGTCGTGGGTCTTGGTGAATTCATCATACGAGAAGTCGATGTCCTCGTGGTCGCCCTCGGCGGCCTTGGTCTGTATCCTGGCCTCGGCGATCCACTTGGCACCGCCCAGCTTGTCCACGAACTCGAACTGGTCCTTCACGCCGTGGACCCATTCGTCGAAGAACACCTTGAGGTTCTCGTCGCTGGCGCAGCCGAAGCGGATGAGCTTCTCCCACCACTGGCGGGACCAGTAGTAGTAGCCGGGCATGTTCCCCGGGACTGCACCGAAGGGCAGTTCCACCACGGCGTCCGCGTAGAAGAAGGGGATGATGGTGCCCTGGCGGGTGCGTATCTCGGACTCGGGCACGATCTCCTCGGCCGTGATGATGAGCTTGCGGGCCGCTGCCGCGGTGGCCACGTCGTTTACCGATGGGCCGTAGATGTACCCGTTGCCGTACTTGTCCGCCACCTGGCAGTGGATGATGGTCACGTCCGGGAAGAGTGCCGGGATGAACACCACCGGGTCCGGGTCGTCCCGCATGGGATTCTGCATGACCTTGGTATAGGGGTTGTACTTGAGCATGTCCGAGCCGAGCATCTGCTTGCTGAACACGCCCGGAGCGCCCAGCTGTGCTGCCTTAAGGCCCAGGGCCACGGCGCCGTGGCTCCACTCGGAGAGGATCTTCACCCTGCCCTGCCTGAGCATGCGGTCGTAGTTCCGGTCGATGCCCCGCATCTCCACGCCCACGTAGGAGTTGTGGGAGTAGGCGCAGTTGTTGTTGAAGATCAGGAAGCTGTGGTTCGTGTTGGGTGCGGCGATGCACTGCAGGTTCTTCTTGCCCTGGCGCATGATCTCCCAGTAGGCCTGGTGCGGGGTCCTGACATAGGCGAACCCCGAATCGGTCATGCAGTCGCCGTCCGCCACGAAGGTGGCGATGGCCTCTGTGAGCGGCATGCGCTTGTCGACCTTCGCATGGTCCTTCCTGAGGTGCGCCTGGCGGGCGGACTCGAAATCCACGAGCCGGTCGAGCACACTCGTGTCCTCGATCTGGAGATTCTTCAGTGCCTCCTGGTTGTATTGATAGGTGCTCATGGGCAACTCCTCCCTTGGGGTCCGTGCAATGTGCCGATGATAAAGCGAAAACTATGCCATCATTCTCCGGGCGTGAAGGAGGTTGTAAGAGACCGCTATTATTCTGATTTTTTAAGATCCCCGGTGCCACGATGCTATGGCTCGACGTGGTATCCCCCCCCATGCCAGAGGTTGCTGCACCATAGTATGGTGTCTGCACCATAAGTGTGTTCCTAGGTGAGGGTGCAGTACCCGGTCAAGGGACAGGTGAATGGTCAGGGTGCCATAACGTGCGATGTCGAGAGACGAACGCGCAGTGCATAGGGGAACGCAGCAGGGTCGAAATATTAAAAATATTAAATTACTTGATAGTGTGCATTCTATTGTTATTATAAGATATTATAGGCATTGCGTGTCGGGAAACACGGGGATCCAAATGCCTGGGGACATGCGCCATACGATCCCTTACAGAACCATGCGATATTGCGGTCCCTCATATTCGATAAAAGATCCTTAGCAGGGAGATCCAGAATGAAGGGAACATGGATTCATGAATTCCTGAGAAGAAGAGGGCAGGAGAAATTTTCTGACATCGAGGGCTGGAGGACATACTATTTTAACCAGATAGTGCTTCTGTCAGTCGTCTTTGTCCTCATATCATTTGCAATCACCTTCACGACCTGGATTGAGAGAAACATATGGGGGATCCTTCTCTTTGACATAGCGATCCTCGTGTATTTTGGAATCATGTATTTCGTACGACACGCCCTCACCCGATGGGTAATGTTCTTTTTCCTGTTATACGCAATGGTCATTACATACTTCATCACCCTTGGACCCTTCTATGTCCGTCCCGGATGGCTGGTCCTGTGTTCAGTCACCGCAGCCCTCCTCTTTGGAGTGCCTGCGGCTCTGGCAGCTGTAGGGTTCAATGCCGTCATTCTCCTTGTGCTCTATTTTTTCATCGGGCCCCGCCTGCAATCCTGGTCGCATGTCTATACCGAATCTGATATGGTATGGTTCATCTTCGTAGTGAACCTCTCCATTGTATCCCTGCTGGCAAGCCTGCCTGTCAGCCTCCTCCTCAGAAAACTGAGTGCCTTCTTCAGTCACGAACAGAACCTGCAGCAGAGGCTGTTGAGAGAAAGTGAAGCACAGAAAGAGACGAATGCCATTCTCTCCAGGGAGATCGCTGAACGGAAACGGATTGAAGAAGAACTTCGCGAGAGCAGGGAAGTATATACCAGGCTGGTGGACACCATCCCTGACGTCATTGTCCGTCTCGGCCTCGATGGCAAGATCCTGTTCGTGAACGACTACGCACTCCAGATCAGCGGCTACAGCAGGGATGAGCTGGAAGGCCAGGACATGCTCAAGTTCATTGCCCCAGAAGACCAGGGCAAGGCGATCGAGAATACCCTGCTCATGATGGAAGGCAAGCTCGGGCCGCAGGGATATCACCTGATCATGAAAGACGGGAGGAAGATCCCCTTCGAGGTGAATGGCGATATCCTGAAGAACATGGATGGAACACCCTTTGGAATCGTGCATATGTGTCGTGATGTCAGCGAGCGCAAGCGTGCGGAAAGAGCATTACAGGAAAGCGAGGAGAAATATCGCCAACTCTTTATGAATGCCCCCTCGGCCATTTACGAGGTCGATTATCGAACACACAGGTTCATCAGCTTCAACGAGATCATACCGTTCCTCACCGGGTATTCCAGAGAAGAGCTCATGCAGATGGACCCATGGGATCTGTTCACGAAAGAAAGCCAGAGAACATATCACGACAGGATGCGCATGATAAAGGAAGGACGGGATATTCCAACCTCTCAGGAATATGCGCTCAGGAAAAAGGACGGCGGCATCCTGTGGGTGAACGCCAACATCGATTATGCATTCGAGGGCGGATCGCCTGTGAGTGCAAGAATCGTGGCTCACGATATAACCGACCGCAAGCGGATGGAAGAGGCGCTCAAAAAGAGCGCAGAGTATTACAGGACAGTGTTTGAAAGTACGGCCACGGCCAATATCATCATCGCTGAAGACACGACCATCCTCATGGCGAACAGGGACTTCGCCAGGATGAGCGGGTACACGAGGCAGGAACTGGAAGGAAGGATCAGCTGGAAGGTCTTCGTCCATGAGGACGACCTGGAAAAGATGGAAACCTACCACGGACTGCGCAGGATAGACCCAGAGGCAGCACCTTCTTCCTATGAGTTCCGCTTTGTGAACCGGGACGGTGAGGTCAGAGACGTCATCATTCACGTTGCCGTCATCCCCGGGACGAAGGAGAGCATCGCCTCCATGATCGACATCACCGAATGGAAGCGTTCCGAGCAGGCGCGGGCGGAAAGCGATGCACGGTTCCAGGAGCTTGCCAAGCTGCTTCCCGAGATCGTGTATGAGGCGGACGGGAATGGATCCTTTACCTTTGTGAACCAGGCCTGGTTCGAGAAGTTCGGATATACCCAGGAAGATATTTCCAGGGGGGTGACGGTATTTGACGTGGTGATGCCGGAACACCACAGCCACATGATTGCGTCGTACAGAAGACTCATGAAAGGCGAGAGCATTGGCCTGGAAGAATTTACGGGCAGGAAAAAAGACGGCAGCACCTTCCCTGCATTGGTCCATGCAACAGCGATATATCATGATGGAAAACCTGTGGGACACCGGGGATTCGCCATCGATGTCACGGAAAAGAAAAATCTCGAGGACCAGCTTCTGCGAGCCCAGAAGATGCAGTCCATAGGCACTCTTGCAGGCGGCATCGCCCATGACTTCAACAACCTCCTCATGGGAATTCTCGGGAATATATCCCTTGTGCTCTCTCAAATTGATCAAAACAGTCCTGCCGCTGATCGACTGAAGAGCGTGGAAGGGTATGTGCATCGTGGATCTGAACTGACGAAGCAGCTCCTGGGATTCGCCCGTGGAGGAAAGTACGAGGTCAGACCCACAGACCTCGGTCGGTTCATTCAGGAGAGTTCGGAATTGTTCGCCCGGACCAAGAAGGAGATCCGTATTCACCATAGAACGCAGGAAGGCCTCTGGACGGTCGAGGTGGATCAGGGCCAGATGGAGCAGGTACTCCTGAATCTGTATGTGAATGCCTGGCATGCCATGCCCCATGGGGGAGATCTGTACCTGTCCGAAGAAAATGTTGAACTGGACGATATCTCTGTCAGCCCTTACGAGATCGCTCCGGGGAGATTCGTCAAGGTCACCGTCACGGACACCGGCACAGGCATGGATGAAGCAACACGATCGAGAATCTTTGAACCATTCTTCTCCACCAAGGAACGGGGTCGCGGAACAGGCCTCGGCCTGGCATCGGTATATGGAATCGTCAAGAATCATGGAGGCTTCATCCATGTTGAGAGCGAAAAAGGCATCGGATCATCCTTCACACTCTTCCTGCCTGCTTCGGATAAGGCGGTGGAGGAGGAACTCGGGCCAAAGGATGAAGTCCAGGTGGGACAAGGAACCATATTGCTCATCGATGACGAGGAAATGATCATCGATATCGGTTCCAGAATGATCGAGAGTCTCGGGTATACGGTGATATCGGCAACCGGCGGGAGGGCAGGATTGCAGGCATATGAGAAAGACCGGGACACGATTGACCTGGTGATTCTCGATATGATCATGCCTGAGATGAGTGGGAAAGAAACCTTTCATGCCCTGCGCAGGATCAACCAGTCGGTGCGAGTCCTTCTCTCAAGCGGGTACAGCCTCGACAGCCAGGCGGAGGAGATCATGCAGAGCGGTTGCAATGGATTCATCCAGAAACCCTTCACCATGGTGGAGATATCAAAGAAAATCAGGAGCATCTTGGATCACTGAATACGGAACAGGGAAATTCGTGTGATGGAGATCTCTCCCTCCAGGAGCCCGGAGAGGCTTGCATGGAAGAGATTATCTGCCCCTGAACCGGATGAGGTTTCCCAGGAAGCCCCACTCGGTATAATCGGGTGTTTCCCTGTGCGAGACCAGGAAGAGGAAGGACCAGCGTGACAGGCCAAGTCTCTGCTCCCGGTAGAACGACTTCCAGAGTATGTTCGTGGTCGAAGATGCGCCGTCTGTCGATCCCTTTGCCAGGGTGAGGAACTCCCCCCAGGTCCTGTTGAACCACTCGTCACCGTAGAAGGGTATCAGGGCCGGGAAGGACCAGGCGCGCTGCTCCTGTTCCCGCGTGCAGTGCACCAGCGGCCAGACGGTGAGGCTCGAGCTGGTCGTTCCCCCGGACGTCTTCTCGCTGAGGCTGCTCAGGATGAGCACGGATGTCGTCACCTCCTGGTCGCCCTGCCGCTGACCCGCACTCGATGTGCGCATCCACAGGGGCCACAGGACTGCCAGGCGGCGGAACTTCGGTCCCTCGTCCTTGAACCAGTACAGGGGAAAGATCCTCGTTTCCTCGTATCCGCCCCGCGCCAGCCGGATGAAGGGCCAGGGAAGGTCCAGGCTCGTGTGGCCCGCGGCGTCGTCCCGGTTGTAGGTGAAGAAGGGCCACAGGAACGAGGCATTCCAGTGGGACGGGCCGTACTCGGTGTGGAAGAGCGGCAGCGCCGCGGCCATGCCGCCCCCGCCCGTTCTTCTCTCGCGGTGAAACACGGGCCAGAGCGCGAAGGTGTACTCGGCATCAGCGGTCTTCTCGGTCCCGTACAGGGGGAACACCCTGAACAGTTCGCCGCTGCGGTAGGAGAAGACCGGCCAGCAGACGGTGTGGGTTACGGCATCGTCATGTCTTGTCTCTGCATACAGCGGCCAGAGCACGAATTTCGCCTCGTCGAAGCCGTACCGGTGAAAGACCCGCCCATAGAGGGGGAAGAGCCCATGATAGTCTTTCCCCTCGTACGTGCCGGAAAAGTACGGGAAGAGGTCGAACGATCTGCTTCCCCCGTCCGTTCTCCAGCGCATGAACGGCACGAAGTAGGCGTGGTCAGGGGCTACCTTGCCCAGCGGACACAGGATGCATGAGGTCTGCTGTTCCCGGTCCTGGTAGAAGAGGGGCCTGAGGGCCCTGTGGTCGGGGGAAACCTCGAGGATCGGGCCCAGTCCGTCAACGGTGTATCCGCCCTCACCGGATTCACAGGAGAAGAGCGGGGAAAAGCACAGGTCCCGGGCATGGCCGGGACCATGGAGTCCGATGGTGATGGCGGCGATGATGGCCGTGAAGATGAGCGCGAGGCGGGTCATCCCTCACCAGATCACGCCCATGACCGTGCCGAAGACCGTGATGGGCGTCTGCTCCTCGATGCCCTGCATGGCCTTGTTGGCGCTCTGAAGGGTCTCACGCATGTCCGAATAGAGTTCTTCGTCCGTCATGAGGCGGCCGAGGGTTCCCTTGCCCGAGGCCATCTGATCGGTGATGAGGCGCAGGTTCCCGGCCGTGACGGAGAGGTCCTCGTAGAGGGTGCTGTCGTTCATGAGCATGCCCAGCGTGCTGTCGTTGCCGCTCATCCTCTCCATGAGCGTCTCCGCGGACTCCATGAACTCCACCATGGAGTCGTACAGCGTGTCGTCCCTGACCAGCTTGCCCAGGGACCCCTGGCCGGAGTTCACCGTGGAGGCGATCTCGTCCATGTTCACGCTCGTGCTGGTGAGGTTTTTGGAGATGACGGTGAATTCGTCCGTGATGACCCTCATGTTGGACACGATGGCCGTGAGGTCTTCCCTGTTCTCGGATATGAGTTCCGAGGTGTCCGATGTCAGGTCACGCAGGTTCTGCACGATCTCCCTGAGCGCCTCCTCGTCCCCGAAGGAGGCATTCAGCGCGCCGCTGAGCTCGGTGAGGTTCTGCGCAAGCTCCCCCACCTGGGTCAGCAGGGTGTCGAGCGACGGGGGGACCCTCGTCCTGGCAAGGTTGCCTCCGGGGTCCACATAAGCCCTGGCGATGCCGGGAGACAGGATGATGATCTTGTCGCCGAGCACACCCTTGGTGGCCACCGAGGCCGTGGAGTCGATGGGAAGCCTGATGTCCTCGTTCAGCATGGCCGTGACCACGGCGGAGTAATCCTTGTTCAGGGAGATCCCGGTCACCTTGCCCACCTCCACCCCTGCGAGCTCGAGGGGGGAGGACACCTTGAGCCCCTCCACGGAGGAGAAGACCATGGTGATGGGGTAGGTGGCCTTTTTCGAGAAGCTCAGCTCACCGATCTTCATGGAAAGCACCACGAAGATGACCAGGATCACGATGACGAAGATGCCGACTCGCGCTTCATTGCTCATGGGACGGTCAACTCCTTGTGTTCTTCGCCGGCCTGCCGCTCCGGCTTGAGGAGCCTGTTGATCTTGTCCTTCAGGTCGTTGTTCGTCGACCGGTTGAGCAGGGATGACTTGAGGTAAAAGTCCAACGCCCTGTCCGTCTGGCCCAGGCTCTTCAGGATGTCGCCCATGTGCTCGTTGATGGTGGGGTCATCCTTCAGGGCATTCAGCGCCTTCTCGATGTACCTGAGCGCCTCCCTGCTCCTGCCCATCTTATACAGGACCCAGGCCATGGAGTCGAGGATGTACGGGTCGTCGGGCTTCATCTCCAGGGCATCCCGGATCATGGCGTACGCCTTGTCCAGGTTCATGCCCCGATCCGCCCACACGTACCCCACGAAGTTCAGGGCGATGGGGTCCTGGGGATCCTTCTCCAGGAGCTTCAGCGCGATCCGCAGGCCGTCGTCCCTCCTGCCCACGGCATCGAGCTCGGTGGCGAGCTGGTAGCCGATCTCGTTGCACGTGCCGAGGTCGGCGTAATGCCTCCAGGCATCTTCCAGGACCTTCACGGACTCCTCATCGCGGTCCATGTTCTTGAGGATGGAGGAGGTGACCATGGTGGTGTCGCACCCCATTTTCCCGGACACGGGGATATCCCTGAGCACCGCGAGGGCCTCCTCGTACCGTTCGAGCCCTGCGTACGCCAGGGCGAGGTAGTACCTGTCGTCGTCGGTCATCTCCTTCATGCCCCTGATGAGGTTCAGCGCGTCCTCGAACTGCCCCTCCTGGAGGTCAAGGACGATGAGCTTGCGCAGCACCAGCGGGTCGGGGTTCGTCTCGAGGACCGATTTCAGGTGATCGATGGCGTCCTTGTAGCGTTTCTGGTCGATGTAGTACTCCACCAGGGCGAGGTGGGCCTCGTTGGAGAACGGCTCCACGTCCAGCAGCTTCAGGTAGGTTCCCTCGGCCTGGCGCAGCTCGCCAAGCATGGCATGGATCCGGGCGAGGTCCAGGTATGCAGGGATGAATTCGGGCCGCGCCTCGATGGTCTTCCGCAGGAATTCCTTGGCGCAGGTGAAATCCCGCTCCCCGATGCACGCCCGCGCCATGGTGTAGTAGATGATGCTGTCATCGCCCTTCCCGATGAGCCCCTTCAGGATGGCCTTTGCCTGCCGGTAGTCGCCGGTGATGATCCTGATGTTGGCGAGGTTGATCTTGATCTGGACGTTGTCCGGGTACTTCCTGGACAGGGCCTCGGTGTCCTGGATGGCCTTGTCCCAGTTGCCCCCCCGGGCATGGATCCTGATCCTCATCTCCAGGGCCTCCTGGAGGTAGGTGCCTTCGTCGACGACCTTCTGCAGCTCTGCGAGCGATGCGGCGTTGTCCTCGATGACGTAGTAGATGCGCGCCCGTGCCAGCCAGGCGTACGGTGTGTCCAGTCGGGAGTACAGGGTCAGGGCCTGTTCCCAGTTTCCCCGGTTCTCCTCGTAGCGGGCGACCATCATGATGAGGTTGGGGTCCTGCAGGGTCTCGTAGGGAGAGGGTTGCGGGACAGGCGCATGCGCGCAGCCGACCAGGCCTGCGGCGACGATGAATGCAACAACGAGTCTAACGCGGGACGCTGCGGACAAGGTCGATCATCTCCTTTACGGTCTTTCCCGGGTCAGGGGTGGAAAAAATGCTGGACCCTGCGACCACGTTGTCTACCCCCATCTGTGCGAGCGTGGACAGGTTCTCCCTGGTGACGCCCCCGTCCACCTGGAGCTGGATGGGGTGGCCGCCGATCATGGCCTTTGCGTCCGAGATCTTCTGGAACATGGAACTGATGAAGGACTGGCCGCCGAACCCGGGGTTCACGGTCATGATGAGGAGCAGGTCGAGGTCGGCCAGGCAGTACCTGACGGCATCCAGCGGGGTGGAGGGGTTCAGCGAGACGCCTGCCTTCAGGCCCATGTCCCGGATGGTCGCCAGGGTGCGCTGCAGGTGCCGCGCCGCCTCTGCGTGCACCGTGATGCCGTCCGCACCGGCCGAGCGGAAGTCATCGATGTACCGGTCAGGCTCGGTGATCATGAGGTGGCAGTCGAGATACGCCCTGGTGGCACTTCGGATGCTCTTCACCACCACCGGCCCGATGGTGATGTTGGGCACGAACACGCCGTCCATGACATCCACGTGGATCCACCGGGCCCCGGCGGACACCACGGTGTCGATGTCCCGACCCAGGTGGGCGAAGTCAGCTGAGAGTATGGATGGTGCGATGATCATGTCCGGCATCCGGAACACCTCCCCAGAATCGCCTGGCTGGTCTTGAGACCGCACGAGAAGGCGTCACGGGCAACGGCCTTCTTCCCCTCCACCTGGAGTCTCAGCGGTACGATGCTCCCGCCCGCGCAGGCGATGCGTACCCCTGTGCGGTCCCTGAAGAGCGTGCCGGGAGGGTGACCTGTTTCACCCGGTTCGCACACGGCCCGCAGAATCTTGAGCATCTTGCCGTTGAGGAACGTGTAAGCGCAGGGCCAGGGAACAAGGCCACGGATCATGTTGCGGATCGTGACCAGGCCCTGTGTCCAGTCGATCTCGCCCTCCTCCCTGGTGAGCATGGGCGCGTAGGTGGCCCGGGCATGGTCCTGGGGCTCGGGCCGGAGGCGGCCCTCGCCGATGAGGGGAAGGGTCTCCATGAGCGTACTGGCTCCCAGGACGCTCAGCCGCTCGGAAAGGCTCATGGCGTCGTCCTGGTCAGTGATCGCCGTTTCGGCCCGGGTAAAGACCGGCCCCGTGTCCATGGCGGCCTCGATCTGCATGATGCTGACGCCAGTGGTGGCGAGACCCGCGAGGATGGCACGGTTGATGGGGGCCGCGCCCCGGAGCTGGGGCAGCAGGGATGCATGCACGTTGATGAACCCGAGCCGGGGAATATCCAGCCATCCGGCGGGGATCAGCCTGCCGTAGGCCACCACCACCGCAGCGTCGAGCCGCGCCTCGACGAAGAGGTCCTCCACCTCGGCATTGTCCCTGAGGCGCTCGGGCTGGACCACGCGGATGCCGCCTGAGAGCGCCGCTTCCTTGACGGGCGGCGACTGGAGGCGCATGCCCCTCCCCTGGGGCTTGTCCGGCTGGGTGAGGACGAACGCGAGCTCATACTCCCGGGATGCCATGAGGGCGGCAAGGGTGGGCACGGCAAAGGCGGGTGTGCCCATGAAGGCGATTCTCATATCTTCCCCTTTTTGCGCTTTTTCAAGTAGATGGCCCGTTTCAGCGCCGAGGCATAGTCCAGGATCACCTTGCCGTCGAGGTGGTCGATCTCGTGCTGGAAGATCCGTGCCAGGAACCCTTCGGCCTCGATGGTCACCTCCTTGCCGTCGAGATTCACGCCCCTGATGAGGACCTTCTCGGAGCGCTTCACGTCCACCGAGATCTCGGGCACGCTCAGGCACATCTCGCTGTCCGTCACGCCGCCCTCACGCTCCACGATGACCGGGTTCAGGACCACCAGCAGGTTGCCCGAGCCCCGCTTGGCCGTGGGGTCCACGAGGATGAGCCGCCTGCCGCTGCCCACCTGCGGCGCGGCCAGACCCACGCCCGGGGCCTGGTACATTGCCTCCTCCATGTCCTGAGCCAGCGTGATGACATCGAGGTCGATGTTCTCGATCTGGCTTGCCGGGGCCTTCAGGACAGGCTCAGGGTAGATGAGGATATGTTTCTGCGGCATATAAAGGTAGCATAGTGCCTCTTCCAGGCACTGTCAAGGAATTGCATTTCCTTGCGGTTTTCCCGTATCCGGGAAGAGCGGGGGATTGCGGTAGGCGTAGAAGCGCCTGCATGACCTGCTGTACCTGCAGGCCCGGCACACCTCGATGGCGACCCTGGGTCTGCCCCTTCTCCTTGGGCAGATGAGATACGTCCTCATGGCCGATGGTACCCGATGGATGCGAAGGCGCTGTCGAGCACGTCCTGCGGGAGGTCGAGCCCGGTGAGGATCCGGAAGTTCTCCCGGGTCTGGTGGTAGAGCATGGCCTGGCCCTGGATGAGGTGCAGGCCCAGCTCCCGGGCCTTATCGGCGAGCGCGGTGGGCCGCATGACGGTCTCCAGGATGCGGGCCCCAGGCCTGAGTCTCGACAGGTCAAGGGAAAAGGGTATTTCATCGGACACCGGGGTCGCTTGGACCACGATGTCCATCTCCTCGAGGGAATCCTCTCCGTAGGGGCGCACCGCTTCGCTGTGCATGAGTGAACACAGGCGACGGGAGCCCTCGGCGGAACGGTTCAGGACCAGGACCCGCGAGGCGCCCGCCCCCAGCAGCGCGTGCACGATGGCCCGGGCAGCTCCGCCGGCTCCCATCACCAGGCAGGATGCGCCGCCAGCGGGTCCGATGGCCTCAACCGCCCCGATGCCGTCGGTGTTGGCGCCTCTCAGGGAGCCGTCAGCCAGCCGCACCACCGTGTTCACCGCCCCGATCCGCCTCGACACGGGGCACAGGTCGGTGAGCAGTGCAGCGACGGACTCCTTGTGGGGGATGGTCACGTTGAACCCATCGAGGTTTTCCCAGCCGGAAAACGACCTCAGGGTATCGGGCACGGAACCGGGCAGGACGTCGTGGGCGATGTAGACCATGTCAAGCCCCATGCGGGAGAAGATGTGGTTGTAGATGAGGGGGGCCGTGACGTGGGTGGAGGGGTGGCTGAGGATGGTGAACACCCGTGTGTTCCCGGTGATGGCCATGCTAGCGCCTCTTTTCCTCCACCTTCTGCACGATGAGCGACAGGATCTCCCCGGCGCTCCCCTGGATGAGGAAGTCCGAAACCTCGCCGGTGAGCGGGGTGGGCTCCCGGTTGATCTCGATGACGTGGGAGGCGATCTTGGAGAAGAATGCCCCCATGCCCCGGAACATGGAGTGCATGCCCTTTGCCACGATGGGCAGCGATGCCGCGGGCTCGATCTGGGCCGAGGTCCCCACCACCAGCATGAGGTCGCACTCCTGGGCGTGCCGGAACGATTCGTTCAGGGCATCGGCGGGGATGGCCTCTCCGAAGAACACGGCATCGGGCTTGAGAACGCCCCCGCACTCGCACCGGGGCGGGAGGGGGGTGCCTGCGGCGATGATCTCCAAGAGCTGTTCGTACCCGTACCTGCGGCCGCAGCCGAGACACCTGAACACGAGCATGTTGCCGTGGAACTCGATGACGGTGCGGCTGCCCGCCTTCTGGTGGAGGTTGTCCACGTTCTGCGTGATGACCGCCTTTACGAGGCCCATGTCTTCCAGCTCGGCCAGGGCGACGTGGCCCCGGTTGGGCCTGGCGTCCCACAGGGACAGGGACCCGGAGGAGTTCATCTCGATGAGGCATTTCCAAACCACTTCAGGCTCTGCCACGAACCGCGCATAGAAGAAGAGTGTGGGATCGTACCGCTCCCAGATACCGCCCGGCGAACGGAAGTCTGGCACCCCTGATTCGGTGGATATGCCCGCACCGGTGAGGACCACCGTGTATTTCGATCTCAGAAGCAGGTCCACGGCCCTGTCGATGAGGGGAAAATCCATGGGATGAGCTTTACCAGAGCGTCCGGGCGAGGTCAAGGTGCATGCCGGATGCCTCGGCTCACGGCTCCCTGGACTGGATGACGGTGCCTCCCTCTTCCATGACGCGGATACGCCTCTTCTGGGGAAGGACCCTGACGGTCACGTCTCTGGCCTCTCCAGGACCCAGGTTCAGGGGCATCTCGGCCCGTTCCGGGGCGTGGTGGGCGGGCAGGGCCCCGGGGTCCACGGTGAGCGTCCATGCCCCGGGGCGGAGCTCGGTGAAGCGGAACCTGCCACGGGCATCGGTGAGGGCGCGCACGGTGCCGCCCGGGCCGTTCATGCTCACCAGCACGTTCGCCAGTCCCTCTGCCTCCATCAGCTCCCCTTCCTGAGCCTTCAGACCGGGGACGCCGGGTGCCTGTTCCAGCTCATAGGGCACGCCGCTCCCTGCCGCTGCGGCCCGGTGGAGCACCACCTGACCGGTGAGGACGGCCTTTGTCGTGACGCGGATCTCCAGGGGATGGTCCGCTCCTGCCTCCAGGTCCAGGCCAAGGGGATTGTCGCAAACGGGTATCCTGTCGAGCCCGATCCTCGATGCATCGACGGAGAGGTAGGCCGAGCCGGGTCTCGCCGAGGTGAAGGCGAATCTCCCGTCCGGCCCGGTGGCGAAGGTCTCTTGGTCGAGCCTCAGCAGCACGCCCCCCAGGGGCGCCCCGGTGCGGTCGTCCTTCACCACCCCCGAGACCGTGCTCATCCCTGACTTCCTTGCCACGGGCAGGCCGAAGCGGTGCTCGTACTCGAGGATGAGCGTGGTCTCGTCCTGGTCGGAGTTGTGGTCGTCATACAGGGTCTGGGTCGCCCTCAGCAGGAGCGTGCCCTCGCGCCAGGCAGGATGCCTGGCCGATGCGTTCAGCAGGTACTTGTTCCCCAAGGAGGAATCCGGATAGGCATCCACCTGGGCCCCGCAGGTGACCTGGGTGACGCCGCAGAGGATCCCTGTCCCGGAAACGCCGGCCGTGATGGTCCGGTCGGTCCCCGTGTCCGAGTTTTCACCGTGGGCGTAGCGGAGATGCGCCCCATAGGTCCGCTCCTGCCCCGAGCGGAGGTAGGCGGAGGCGGAGACCTGGTAGATGAGATCAGACCGGTCGTTCAGGAGGTCTTTCCTGGCCCCTGCCTCTGCAAAGAGATTGCAGGACAATGCCTGGAAACTCCTCATCATGCCGGAGCGGAGGGTATACTCGGTATATTCGTACTCGGGGGAGACCATCAGGTCCTTGAGCATGCGATGATACAGGCTCAGCGTATAGGTGGTATCCCGGTGCGGCCGGAAGCTCAGTCCTGTCTGCGCCCTGAGATCCAGCGGGGCCTGCTGCAGGAGCTCATCCTTGTTCAGGTTGCCCCGTTCCTGGTCGAGGGCCGCGCTCGCCTGGAGGGTTTCCGTGATGGGGCCGGACAGGGCAAGCGAGATGAGCTCCCGGTCCTGGTAGTAACCGGGAAAGTCGGGGGCGGCATGGATGTACCGTGCACGCGCGGAACCCCAGGCTCCGGAGCAGGCGATCTGTCCAAGGAACGCCCTGTCCGTTTCGTCCAGACCTTTCCCCGATCCCCCCTCCACGTGGAGCTCCATCCAGGGTATGGGCGTGGCCTCCACCGATGCGGTGAAGAGGCTCTGGTCGTCGCCCATGTCGTCCTGGTCCTTGTTCAGGCCCTGAACGCTCACCCGTGCCGTGTCCGAGAAGGAATACCCGAAGGCGCCGCCTGCCTGGCTCCTGTGCGGCTCGTCCCAGCGGGAGCGGGCATAGTAGCTTTTCAGCGTCAGACCCCGGTATTCAGCCGTCCCGCCGGCGCCGCAGGCCGTGAAGTACTGCTCGGTGAGCGGGGTCAGTGAATATTGGGCATCCCCGAAGACAATGTCGTACGCCGGGGAAGAGGCCCTCAGCGAGTAGTTGTCCCTGCTGCCCAGCACTGTCTTGTCCAGGGTGTCAGGCCCCCTGAAGAGGAACTCCACCCGGTGCAGGTCCTGCTCGTCAATGCCCCCCTGTCCTTCCAGCTCCAGCTGCGTGGCCATGGTGGTCTCCCCGTCCGCCTGCAGGGACTGGCTGAGACGCAGCGCCGAGGGTATCCGGTGGAATCCCTCCAGCGGCCGTGCCCTGGAGGCGATGACCTCCACAAAGGACTGGGCCATGGCGTGTGTCTCCTCGTTGCCCGCCACCTCGGCGCGACAGGTCACCCGGTGGGTGAATCCGCCACGATCGGACTCCCGCGTCCTCACCGTCACCCGCACCTGGTGCGATGCCCCGGGCCCCAGGCTGAAGTCGGTTCTGTCCGCAACCGCGGGGAGGTCATTCAGGCTGGTGATGACCACCCGGACCCGCTGTTCCCGGTTTCCCGCATTCCCCACCAGGAAGGCCGCCTCGTACTCTTCGCCCGCCACCACCCGCCGCGGCGCGTCCGCGAGCTTCACCGTCAACCCGGCAACGGGAAGCACCGTGACCCGGATGGTCTGCCTGGTGGCCAGTGATGGGTCGGCCTTCGATGCGAAGATGCACTGGATATCGTGGGCGCCCGCATCCGCCGAGGAGGGGATGAAGAAGCTCACCAGCCTGACCTCCGAGGCGCCTGGCATCAGGGTGAAGGGGTGATCCTGGGTGATGGGCTTCCATCCCCGGGGGAGTTCCACCATGGGCACGCATTCCAGAGTCTGACCGGAGCCATTCTCCACCTCGATGGTGACGCTCAGGAGGTCCTTGGGCAGTGCATCGAAGTGCTGTTTCCCCAGGACCCTGCTTTCGAGCCCCAGGGCATGGGAGGGGCACGGGCATGCGAGAATCACGAGGACCCAGCAGATCAGAGATGCCCGATACGTTTTCAATGCTCGAGCTTCAGGGTGTAGGTGATGCCGAAGAGGTCATCGGCCCCGCAGTCTGCCACCACCAGGGCCTTGTAGGTGCCGGCCGGGACGGAGGTGATGTCCATGGTGAAACGCCGGGAGGTGCCGGGGTACAGTCGGTACTGCTCGCCCTGGAAACGTCCCAGGGATGCCCCGTCGTCACTGAAGAGCTCGGTCCATACCTGGGGCCGCATGAGGCGTTCCCCGGTGTTTTCCACGTCAACCTGCAGGATCCTTGCATCGTTCTTGGGAGAGATCTTCGTCTGGAGGAACTTCACCTCGCGGGTGCCCGTGTCGCCCACATGGGTGATGATCTGAACGGCATAGCGCATCACCTGGATGATGCCCAGGGAGGGCTGCCTGGACTTTCCCGGTCCGGATGCCTCAGGGGACTTTTCCGGGATGACCTCCACCATGAGCATGCTCCAGTAGGTCCCTCTCAGGGTGTCGTCTGGCGGCACGGCGATGGTGTAGGTGACGCCCGCCTTCTCCCTGGGGGGGATGGTGACCCTGCCGGGGCTGAACGTCATCCACCGGGCATTGGACCGGGATGCCGTGCCGGGCTCGCCGTAGGTGGTCTTCCCCTCGCAGTCGAACCAGTAATCGGTCTGGTACACCTTGATCTCCCTGGGTGACTCTGCCTGGTTCTTCAGCATGATCACGCCCTGGTACTGCTCGCCGGACCTGGCGGTCTTCTCGTAGGTGAGGCCGCCTTCCACGGAGATGTCCGCGTGCACGGCGGAGGGCAGCCAGACAAGCAGTCCCAGGAGGACGAGGATCCACTGGTGCGATGGCTTCATGGTCAGGGCTCCTTCATGGCGTATCGATGACCGTGTATTGCACGGTGGTGATATACTGGTTCGGGGAGAGCGTCAGGGACGCACCGGTGACGCGCAGCTGGATACTCACGTTCGAGCGGTCTCCCCGGCCTGAGAAGAAGGCCTGATCGCTGGTGGTGAGCTGCAGGTAACTCGTCCCCCCGGTGATGCGGCCCGTGCCCGAGCCGCTGGAGGTCCTGCGGGCAGACAGGCTGAGGCTGCCGTCCCAGGAGGTGTCCACGCGCTTGATGTCCACCTGCCAGTTGTCCGTCCTCCCTGTCGTGTTGGTGATGGCAACGATGTTCACGTTGGTCATGCTCGTGTAGGTGCCCACCAGGTTCGTGCCTGGGCCGCCCCTGAGGTCTGCCTGGTCGATGAACTCGGTCCAGCTCCCGACCACGGTGATGTCGATGGCCGCTGCTGTGGAGGTCAAGGCGAAGGTCATGAGGATGCCCGCCATGGTTGTCATGATGCGGAAGGTGCAAGCGTGGAATGACTTCATGCGTCCCATCAGTCGGTGAGGGTGAAGGTCACGGTGTAAGAGGCGGAAAAGACCTCGGCGGCGGTGGTGGCGCTGAAGCGGTAGGTTACGGTGCGCGAACCGCTCGCCACGTGGCTGATGCCGGTGACCACGTCTGCGGGTGTGGGGGAGAGCGTCACGTAGCCCAGGCTCGTGCCGGACCCCGGGGCGGCGAGCCGGATCTCCAGGGAGGTATTGGCGGGCATCTCCCGGTCGATGCTGGCAATGATCCGGGCATTGGTGCCGTTGGTGGAGATGGCGTACCTGGACGTTGCGTCCGTGACCGGCTGGGGCTGCTGCCCCGCCACCGCGGAGCTGATGGTCAGCGTGGGAGCTCCGGTGATGGAGATCTCACTTATCTGCTGCAGATTGAAGGTCACCGCCGAGGTGCCGATGTCGGCCGCGAACAGGCCCGAGGAAAAGGCCGACGGTACGATTCCGGTGAGGACGAGGAGGATGACCCAGTTCATGGTGCGGGCCCATGGACGTGGTGGTGCATTGTCTGCAGGCATGAACGCTCCTCGTCATTCCATCTGCATCCCCCTGGTCAGGCATGGAGAGACCGGGGGTGTTCCAGCGTATGTGTCTGGATATGATATACTGTCATGGATTAGTCAACCCGGAATTCTCTCGCACCCCACCCCCGGGCGCCTTGGGGGTTGATGGGCGACTATCAATTTGATAGAGTGGTGCTGTGACACACTGATCATGCGGAGGGGTTCCCATGGCCGAGGCGGTCCAGGATCAGGAGCGGTTCGCCCTGCTCTGTGTGGATGATGATCCCACCATCATCACCATGCTCACGCACATCTTCCTCAAGGACGACTATGCCATGTACACGGCCGAGAAGGCGGCCGACGCCCTGGAGCTCATGAAGAGGGTCAGGATCGACGCGGCCCTGGTGGATTACATGATGCCCGAGATGGACGGCCTGAGCCTCATCAAGGTCATGCACGAGGAGCACCCCTCCACCATGGTGATCATGGTGACGGCCCATGGCGGTATCCAGGAGGCGGTGCAGGCCATCAAGCTCGGGGCGGTGGACTTCATGGAAAAGCCCTTTTCCGTGGAGGCCATCCGGTCGCGGGTGGCGCACCTCTACCAGATCTGGCAGCTGCGGCACGAGAACCGCTGGCTCAGGGAAAAGGTACAGCTCAAGTTCGGCTACGAGCAGCTCGTGGGCAACTCCACGGCCATGCTCAGGCTCAAGGAGGGGATCGCCCAGGTGGGGCCCACCGATGCATCGGTGATCATCGAGGGCGAGACAGGCACGGGCAAGGAGCTCGTTGCCCGGGCCATTCACCACCACAGCTACCGGTCCCACCACGTCTTCATGCCCGTGGACTGCGGCGCCATCGCTGAGAGCGTCATCGAGAGCGAACTCTTCGGTCATGTGAAGGGCGCCTTCACCGGGGCCCATGACGCCAGCCAGGGACTCATCCGTTCCGCCAACAGGGGAACCCTCTTCTTCGACGAGGTGGGCGAGCTCCCCCTTGCCATGCAGGTGAAGCTCCTGAGGACCATCCAGGAGCGGGAGGTGAGGCCGGTGGGAAGCCCGAGGAGCTATCCCATCGACGTGCGCATCGTGGCGGCCACCAACAAGAACCTGGCCGAGGAGGCCGCCGTGGGCAGGTTCCGGGAAGACCTCCTGTACCGCCTCAACGTGGTGCGCATCCATGTGCCGCCCCTGCGGGACCACAAGGAGGACATCCCGCTCCTGGCCCGCTTCTTCGTCAAGGACTTCAGGACCAGCGTTTCCCGGGTGAAGGACATCTCCCGGGAGGCCATCGAATGCCTGGAGCGTTACGCGTGGCCGGGCAACATCCGCGAGCTGGCCAACGTCATCCGCAGGGCCACGGCCCTGGGGGGCGGGGACAGCATTCTGCCCGAGGACCTGCCCCGACACATTTACGCAGGGCCCGAAGCGGCAGGGCGTTCCGTGGAGCCCGAGGACGGGACCCTGGAGGCCTACGAGAAGGCCGCCATCCAGAATGCCCTGGCCATGAGCAGGGGGAACCGGAAGAAGGCGGCCCGGATCCTCGGCATCGGCGAGGCCACCCTGTACCGGAAGATCGCTCGGTACGGTCTCTCTGCGGGTCGGGCCGATGAGGCCGGGGCGGGTGACGGGTAGGACCGGGATGGGTCCGGCACGGCAATAAACATCAAAATGAGAGAGAGGCGGGTCGCGATGCTCTCATAATGATAGTCAGTGGTTTCTGGCGATCAGATATTGCTCTTTATAATTAATTGGTTAGATATGTCAGGCAATTGGCATACCCCGTGCTAAACTGAGGCCATTGAATCCCATGGATTGCAGGAGCAGACATATAGAGCGTTTCTTGCAGGCATGCCTCGTGGCAGCCGTGGCCGTGGTATCGTGTGCATGGGAGGCCATGGCTGCCCAGGCAGACTCCCGGGTTCGGGTCGTTGTGGCATCCATCGATGATCTGCGCGTCAGCGATGCCGAGCAGGGGATTGCCCTCGTGCTGAGAGGAGGACCCGGATCCAATGACCTTCTGGGCGATCCCGACGGGTCGGCCCGCCTCGACTATGTCCACAATGCCAGGGCGGCAAAGAAGATCACTGCCCAGGTGGACCCGGAGCACATCCCCGCAGGCCGTCAGGACATCACCCTGAGGGTCATGGTGGCGGGCGGGGTTGAGCAGACCATCGTACACGCGGGCAGTTCCCAGGGCCCGAAGGATGTCCTCGGCAACATCGGGCCGGGGGAACTGAGGAACATGCAGGTTACGTACAGCGCCTCGGCCACGGCCGAGGGGACGGAACAGGGCGACTATGGGTTCATGGTTACGTTCACCAGTCTTGATGACGAGTGAAAACCAGGATACAAGAAAACCCCCGGCAGTGCCGGGGGCGCTAGGTCGGCATAAGGGATTGTGCTTGTACCCGACTCGCACTCGGGTAGGTGCGTTACATTATGTCTGATCCTGACTGGTGAACGTAACCGTGAACGTATAGGAACCTGCGTTGGTGCCGGAAGCAGTGGCGCTGGCGGTATAGGTCACCTGAGCATTCTGAATGGCACCTCGCGGAATATTGTTCCAGACTGCCTGCTGGCCGACATTCCGGGAGCCGTCTACCACCAGGTTCACGGGTGTTGCTTCACCCCCTGCGACCTGAACGGTCAGGGTGATATCCTGGGTGCCGATGGGCATCCCGTCGGCCTCAACTTCTGCAAGGATCATCCTGTTGTTGCCCGAGTTGTGGGTGTAGCTCAGCGTTGCTGTGGTATCAGGGTCTCCGGTGATGTTATTGCCGGATACTTCATCGAGGGTTATGGTGCCTCCGTCCGTTACCACCAGTGCATCAATGGAAGCCACCGTTACCTGGATGGTCGATTCATCTTCGGCAGCCAAGAGCGCGCTGCTCATGCCCAAGACCATGACCCCTGCCAAAAGTACTACCAAAAACCTTCTCATCCTCATCCTCCTTGATCAAAGTGCACATGTCCCTCATGCTGATATGTGCCTATCGGAAATCGAAAATTTAAACTTTAAAACATCACGGGACACGGCGCGAAGGGCTTCCCTGCCGCGGGGAACACCGGGGGAAAACCCTCTGAAAGCAGGGGGGTCAATAAGGATGAGAGGAGATCTGCCGTCCTGTCAGCTTGTTCACCGCGGGTTCCCCCGGCCCGTGGCCTCGTCCTGCCGGAACAGCGTGTCGGGAAGGCCTCTGTTGAACCTGTAGGCGCTCAGACGGATGTCGCTGCTGTTGCCCATGGCGTCCTTGAGGAGGATGCGCCGTATCAGG
>CAZNGL010000003.1:0-62706 GCA_964572405.1 uncultured Bacteriovoracaceae bacterium | reverse complement strand
CCACCCTATCCTACACTCTTTCCCTACACGACGCTCTTCCGATCTGGACCCTGCAAAGGTCTTCAACCCGGTGCTCATCGCCACCGTCCTGGCCGTGACCCTGCGTCTGGCAGGCCTGGAAACGCTGGTACCCAAGTTTTTCTCCGACGGGCTCAAACTGGTGGGGGCCATGGCGGTGCCGCTGCTGATGCTCGTGCTCGGGGGAAACATCTACATCGACATGAAGGGGAGCGGGAGGCCCACCTATCTCGAAACCGCAAAGTTCATCTCCCTGAAGAACATCGTGTTCCCCCTTGCCACCCTCGGGGTGCTCCTGCTCGTGAAGCCGCCCTACCCGGTGGCGTTCATCATCATGATGCATGCCGCGGTACCACCGGTGACCGCTGTCCCCATCATCGTGGAGCGGGAAGGCGGGAACCGGAACATCGTGAACCAGTTCATGGTGGCGAGCTTCCTGTTCTCCCTGGTGAGCCTGCCCGTCATGCTCATGCTCTTCTCCTGGTTCTTCAGCCCGTAAACCCCTCCGGTGCTGATCGAAAACCTTGGAATCACCTAACTGGTTATTATCGTTCAATTATTATTATCCATTTCTCTGGCCTTGTATCCCTTTGATTTGTTTATGATTTAATTTCTCAAAATTTTCATTTTTTTCCGCACCCCCCTTGACAGGGCCCGCTTGGACGTTATTATTCATTCCACGAATGCGCGAAGATCGCTCAAAGGTCAGGCGCGTTAAGGCTGGGCAGAGCAAGCCGTGGCATGGCAGGCACGGCGAGGCAAGGCGTGGTGGGGCCTATCGGGGCACGTTCCACTGACCCTGTCTGACTCTATGGCCCGCACAACCCAGCCGCTGGACCGGCACTTTGCGCATTCACCAAGGGCGGGCTATCATGGCCCGCCCTTTTTCGCGCAGGACATGCGAGGCGCCCCCGATCGTTCAGGCCAGGGATTCCCACCGCACCGCAGAGGTGTCCCGTGAGCAGACGAGCAGGACGAGTTCCTGCGCTGTGCGTTTTACTGGGGCACACAACGAGGGTGGGCACCCGGGCGTTCCAATTTCTGCGCCCTTGAACCTCCTGCCGCGAATCTGGTAAAATGCATCGTAATGATTGCAAGCGTCCACTCAGCGACCCTGTGGGGGACTGATGCGCTTGGTGTGATGGTGGAAGCCGATATCCAGGGAGGTCTGCCGAGCATCTCCATCGTTGGTCTGCCCGATTCCGCCGTGAAGGAGAGCAGGGAGCGGGTGAGATCGGCCATCCAGAACTCGGGTCTCGAGTTTCCGCCCCGGCGCATCACCGTGAACCTCGCGCCTGCCGACGTGAGGAAGGAGGGCGGCACCTTCGACCTCCCGGTGGCGGTTTCCATCCTCGCCGCCCTGGGGCACCTCCCGAAAGCCCTTCTGGATCAGTATCTCATCGTGGGCGAACTCGGCCTCGACGGCAGCGTGCGGCCCGTGCGGGGGGTCATCTCGGCGGCGTTCCTGGCACGACGGATGGGCATCAGGGGCATCATATGCCCCGAACAGAACACGCGGGAGGCGTTCCTCGCAGAGGTGGAGGTCATCCCGGTGAAGTGCCTGCAGGAGACCTTCGCCTTCCTGCGGTCCGGGGAGGGCATCGCCGCGGGGGGGCTCTTCCGGGATGCGCCGGAACCAGCCGCCTGCGACCTCGATCTCTCCGACATCGTCGGCCAGGGGCTTGCCAAGCGCGCCCTGGAGATCGCCGCGGCAGGCGGCCACAACCTCCTCATGACAGGACCTCCGGGCGCAGGCAAGTCCATGCTCGCAAGGAGACTCCCCTCGATCCTCCCCCCGCTGAGCCGCGACGAGGTCCTTGCGTGCACGGCCATCTATTCCGCCGCAGGGAGGCTCCCCAGGAACGGGATCATCCGGACCAGGCCCTTCAGGTCTCCCCACCACACCATCTCTGATGCAGGGCTCATCGGTGGAGGGGCAACACCCACACCGGGAGAGGTGAGCCTTGCCCACACGGGCGTGCTGTTCCTGGACGAGTTCCCCGAATTCCGGCGGAGCTCGCTCGAGGCCCTGCGACAGCCCATGGAAGACGGCACCGTCACTGTTTCCCGGGCAGGCTCCGCCTTCACCTTTCCAGCCGCTTTCCAGCTGATCGCGGCCATGAACCCCTGCCCCTGCGGCTACCTGGGGCACCCCTTGAGGGAGTGCAGGTGCCCGCCGCAGCTGGTGGACAGGTACCGGTCGCGGATCTCCGGACCGCTGCTGGACCGCATCGATCTCCATGTCTGGGTTGACCCGGTGGAAGCGGAGAACGCCCTGTCAACCGACCGCAACCCGTCGTCAGGTTCTGTCCGGGACAGGATCGCCGTCGCCAGGGCGGAACAGTACGCACGGGGTTTCCTCAATGCAGCGATCCCACAGGGCATGATGAGAGCCGTATCACCGCTGGACAACGCCTCAAGGTCGCTGCTGACCTCTGCCATGAAGCGGTACGGCCTGAGCATGCGGGGGCTGGCCAGGGTCATCAAGGTCTCCCGGACCATCGCGGACCTGGATGGTCATGCGGACATCCGGGAATCGCACGTGGCGGAGGCGCTCCAGTACAGGCCTGAAACGCTCAACCGTTAGAGGAACAGCTCGCTCACCGATGAGCCCGTATAGATCCTCTTGATGGCCTCGGCGAGCAGCGGCGCCACGGTGAGGACCGTGACCTTGCCGCACGCCAGTGCCTCTTCCTTCTGGGGGATGGTGTCGGTGACGATGAGTTCCTCGATGGCCGACGAGGTGAGGCGGCTGATGGCGGGCCCGGACAGCACCGGGTGCGTGCAGCATGCCACGACCTTGCTCGCGCCGGCGTCCATGAGCGCGCTGACGCCGTTGGTGAGCGTGCCTGCGGTATCCACGATGTCGTCCACGATGAGACAGATCTTGTTCTTCACATCGCCGATGATGTGCATCACATTGGATTCGTTGGCCCGCTCCCGCCTCTTGTCGATGATGGCGAGATCGGCCTTGAGGGGCTTGGCATACGCCCGTGCCCTCTCCACGCCGCCCGCGTCGGGGGCCACGATGCAGAGATCGTCCGGGAACTTGTCGCGGATGTAGCTCAGCATGACGGGCTTTGCATAGAGGTTGTCCACCGGGATATCGAAGAACCCCTGGATCTGCCCTGCATGGAGATCCATGGTGAGCACCCTGTCCGCCCCGGACACGGTGAGCAGGTTGGCCACGAGCTTTGCCGTGATGGGAGCCCGGGGTGATGCCTTGCGATCCTGGCGGGCGTATCCGAAGTAGGGCATGACCGCGGTGATCCGCTTCGCTGAGGCGCGCTTCGTGGCGTCGAGCATGACCAGGAGTTCCATGAGGTGCTCGTTGGTGGGGGAGCAGGTGGACTGAACGATGAAGATGTCCTTCCCGCGGATGCTCTCGTGGATGTCCACCGACGTCTCTCCGTCGGAAAACCGCTTCACTTCGCCACGACCCACCGGGCAGTCGAGGATCGCACAGATGCTCTCGGTGAGCTTACGGTGGGAATTCCCTGCAAGGATACAGATGCTCGAGTTCATAGCGCCTTCCTTTCCGGTGCAGGATGGAACGGGATTGACGGCCATCGGCCGCCAGATCTGGGTGTGAGCCGTACTGCGTCTTGCTCGTGGGGATGTACCCCGCCCGTCCTGGGTGCTTCTCCGGTTACCGGGATGCAAAGCGAATCGCTTCGCGCAGACAGTCTTGCTTGAGAAATCGTGGCTGGGACGGGAGGATTCGAACCTCCATAACGAGATCCAAAATCTCGTGTCCTGCCATTAGACGACATCCCAGTACCCATTGGAAGCCATCCATCCGGTTACCGGGAGCGCACTATAGTAGAATTACACTTCGTTGGCAATCTTTAGTTCATAGCTCTCGAGAATGGATTTCTCTATCTTGTCTCTGGTCTCCATGTTCAGGGGGTGCGCGGTGTCCCGGAACGACCCGTCCTTCCTCTTCCGGGAAGGCATGGCAACGAACAACCCGGTGGTGCCGCTGATGACCCGAAGGTCGCGGATAACGAAGCAGTCGTCGAACACGATGGATGCGTAGGCCTTGAGCTTGTCGTTATCCTTTACCGGAAAAACCTTGACCTCTGTAATCTCCATATATATCCCCCGTCAATCTTGTTGTGGGTATGTAGGAATACCCTTCATGCCGTGTGAGGCGGCTCATTGCACTGCAGAGGTGAGCTTCGGTTTGGAAAATTCCAAAGACGGCCGAGCCGCTACCCGACATACCGGCTTTCAGCGCCCCCGAACTGAGAAGCTCCCCCTTTATTACAGTAAGCTCGGGATAAAGAGTACACGCCACGTTTTCCAGGTCATTCACGACCCAGTGCTCGGGCACAATGCAACGGTCACTAGTTATTTCTATTTTAATTCTACCCGGTTCAGAAGTCAATGGCAAGCTCAATTTTGAAAAAATCCGGGCAGTGGGTATCCCGAAGGGGGGGATGACAATGAGATAGGCACGGTCTTCGAGGTCAACATCACAGATGGGCAGATCGCCACGGGAACCAAGAAGCATGGGCCTCCCATAGATGAAGAAGGGACAGTCCGCCCCCAGTTCCCCTGCCAGAGCAGCCAGGGCCTGCGTGTCGAGGCCGGCGTGGAACAGCTCGTTCATCCCGAGGAGGACGCTGGCAGCATTGCTGCTCCCGCCCCCGAGGCCCGATCCCACGGGTATCCTCTTTTCTATGGCTATGGATACGCCGCCCCGGATGGCTGTCCTGTCGAAGAACAGGCGGGCAGACCGGTATGCCAGGTTTCTGTCCGACTCACAGCCGCAGCCGGGCGCATCAAGGTGAATCCCCGAAGGGGCGGCGTCCATGGCGATCTCGTCACCGAAGGCCAGGGGGACCATGATGGTACGGAGCTCATGATACCCGTCGGGTCTCCTGCGGACCACCTCCAGGTAGATGTTGATCTTGGCCGGCGAGAAGATCTTCACTGCACGTCCACAGCCACGTACAGAGGCCTGGACCCTCTCACCACCAGCAGCAGTATCGTCTGACCCTTCTTTCTGGCAGACACGGCGGCCAGGTACTCATCAATGGTATTCACCGCCTTGCGGTCCACCTCCCGGATGATGTCCATCTTCTGGACCTCGCTACGGGCAGCGCTCCCCAATGGGTCGATATCCGTCACCAGGACACCTGCGGATTCCGGTATATTGAACTCCTGCTGCACCTCAGGGGTGATGGCTCTCACCGTGAGCCCCAGGGGATCTTTCACGCCCTGTTCCTGCTGGGAACCCTTCCCGAGCTGGGCCACATGTTCGTCCACCCTCTTCTGGAGCTTCGCGGAGACATCGAAGGTCTTGCCGTCCCGGAAGACCGTCAGGGTCACCCGGGAATCGGGCTTCAGGCTCCCGATCATCCTGGTGAGCGCCCGGGAGTCCCCCACCTTCTGGCCGTTGATCGCCATGATGATGTCCCCGGTCCTGATGCCGGCCAGATCCGCCGGGTCGCCCTTGTACACCGTGGTGACCATGGCGCCCGTGGCCTCCTTCAGGCCGACGGCACGGGCTATCTCCGGGGAGACCTCCTGAATCGCCACGCCGAGCCAGCCCCGGGCCACCTCACCGGTGTCTTTCAGCTCGCGAAGGATCTCCTTGGCCATGTTGATGGGCGTGGCGAAACCGATCCCCTGGCCGGAAGCCACGATGGCGGTGTTGATGCCGATGACCTGGCCCTGCACGTTGATCAGGGGCCCGCCGGAGTTACCCGGGTTGATGGCCGCATCGGTCTGGATGAAGTTGTCATATGGACCTGCCCCGATGACCCGGGACTTTGCCGAAACGATCCCCTGGGTCAGGGTGTGGCCGAAGCCGAAGGGGTTCCCGATGGCAATGACCCACTCCCCGATCTCCAGGGAATCGGAATCGCCGAGTACGGCCACGGGGAAGTCCTTCTTGTCCGCCTGGATCTTGATGAGCGCGATGTCTGTCTTGTCGTCGGTCCCCACCAGCACTGCCCGGAATTCCTCCTTGTCCGCCAGGGAGACGAAGATCTCTTCAGCCCCGGAGATGACGTGGTTGTTGGTGATCACGAACCCGTCGGCCGAGATGATGAACCCCGATCCGAGGCTGCGCTGCTGGCGGTCCTGCTCGGGGATGTTGTTGAAGAACTTCTTGAAGAAGTCGTCGAACCACTCGTCATAGCCCGGCGGCGGCTCGAAGCGGCGGTATATGTCTCTCTTGCCCATGCTCCTGGTGGTGCGGATGTTCACCACCGTGGGGGTGACCTCTCTGGCAAGGGCGGAGAATCCGGGCAGTGGAACCTTCACCTTCGAGGGGGCCGCCCCTTCCTTCCAGAAGGTATCTGCCTGGCTCACCGAATCCAGCCTCAGCGCGGATGCGATGAACATGCCCACGAATACCGAGCAGACCGCCACCATGAACAGTATCCCGTAGAACCCGTACTTTCTCTTCAGTTTCATCATCTTTCCTTCATCGCCTCAACAAAGGTCATACGCAGCTCATAGAGGATCTGGTCCATGAGCCGTTCCTCATCGGCATTCAGGTTCCCCCTGGTCTTTTCCTGGAGGAGGGTGAGAATGTCGATGTTCTGCTGCGCAATGGCAAGGTCCCGATGGATCGTCCCGGTTGCAGGGTCGGGCACCCTTCCCATGCTCATCATGGCCGCACTGGCGAAGCTCATGACCAGGGTGGTGAAATCGATGGACAGGGGCTCGCCGTGGCGGGCCTGGCGCTGAGGCCCCCCGGGCTCAGGCGGGCGAGGCTGTCCAGATCGCTGCCATGCGCCCTGTTCCTGCCGGGGACCGGGCTTCGGTTCCGGATCAGGGATCCCGCCCCCCTGATGATCCCGGGACTCCGGTTCATCCATGCCCCTCTTGTCCAGAAAGGTATAGCCTCTGCGTTCCTCTTTCTTCTCCTCAGTCATGACATAACCCCGAAAACATTCCCGGATGAACTCCCACCCGCCAAGGTAACCAAAGGTAACCACCCGCTCACGGCGTCATGACGAAAGGCCGTGAATCGGGAACACCTGCTCCTTGATATAGGCTAGCTTATTGTCCACATAGCTGTCCACCGACTTTTTCAGGGCATCGGAGATACGGTGGGGCTCGTCGTAGAGCTGATCGAAGCTCTGTCCGTGACCGTACACGCCGCTCCCCACGCTCCCCACGAAATGGTCCACGGGCTTGATACCGTTGAGGATCGCCCACGCGAGTGTCCAGCCCCTCACGACGTCCGGCACGCTGTACCCCCCGCCGCCCAGGGCCAGTATCTTCGGCGAGCCCCTGCGGATCTCCTCCATGACCGCACAGTACCCATTGTTGGTAAGCCGGAGGTTCGTCAGCGGGTCCCGCTTGAGGGTGTCCAGCCCGATCTGCGCCACCACACAGTCCGGGTTGAAGGCCTTGGCAAGGGGAGGAAAGATCTCCTTGAACACGCGGACATAGACCTCGTCATCGGTATACTCGGGCAGGGGCATATTCACCGTATAGCCCTTTCCCCTGCCCTCGCCGATCTCGTTCTCGAACCCGGTGCCCGGATAGAGGGACTCCCCGTTCTGGTGGATGGAGATGAACAGGACCTCGTCGGTATCGTAGAAGGCGTCCTGGACCCCGTTGCCGTGGTGCGCGTCGATGTCCACGTAGAGGACCTTCTTGAACCCCCGCTCCAGCATCCGCTTGATGGCGATGACGATGTCGTTCACGTAGCAGAACCCCTCGGCATGTCCCTTCCCTCCGTGGTGGAGCCCGCCCACCGGGCTGAAGACCGTGTCGGCTTCACCATTGAGGATGCACTCGGTGCCGGCCATGGTGGCACCGAGCACGAGCAGGGAGAAGTCGTACACCCCCTTGAACACGGGGTTGTCTCCGGTGCCCAGGCCGAAGTGCAGCATGGTGAAGTCGTAGTACCCGCCGTTACAGGCCTTGAGGGCCTCGACGTACTCCCGGGAGTGGTACTCTGCCATGACTTCCTCGGGAGACGGCATCGGTTCGAGGACCTTGATCCACGGGTGGTCGAAGAGGCCGTAGCGGTAACAGAGTTCATAGACCATGGTGGCCTTGTACGGCTTGAAGGGGTGCTCCGTCCCGAGGCTGTAGGTGTCGAAGGCCGGGGAATAGATAAATGCGGATTTCATTGCACTGGGCTCCTTTTCCATCGAGCGGGACATTCCCGCGGAACATATCTGCAGGCTCAGCTTAGCAGAAGATGGAAGCCCGAGAAAGACGTAAAAACATGGGGAGGCCCGCCGGCCGGCGGGCCTCCCCATGCATAATGACCTCTGCCGGGTTCATATCCCCCAGGCGGCCCTGGCCCCCTCCTCGGTGGCCTCGATGATGCGCCTGGGAGCGGATGCATCCCCGACCAGTGCATGGGGGATGCCGAGCCGTTCACAGACACCCCTGAGCCCCTGCCTGGGCGACAGTCCCACCGCCACCACCACCTGGTCCACGGGCGTGATCAACCGCTCCTCTTCCTTGACGAGAACGCTCACCGAATCTTTCCTCACTGCGGTGACGCTCCCTCCGAACACGAGGGCGCACCCCGCATCCCTGAGCCTCTTGTGGAGCATGTATCCATGGGACGACAGCTTAGACACGGGCGAAGCCTGCAGCGCCTCCACCACGGTGACGGTCTTTGCCTGTGCGCAGAGGTAGTCCGCAGTTTCCATGCCGATGAGACCGCCCCCGATGACCAGCACGTCCCTGCCCGGGGGGACCATGCCCGAAAGGATCTCCCATGCGTCATGCACGTGGGGAAGGTCAATGCCCTCGATGGGAGGCACCACCTTCTGTCCACCGGTGGCGATGATGACATGGTCCGGCCTGCCCTTCTCGAGGGAATCTGCGGTCATCTCCACACCGGTGCGGATCTCGACCCCGGCCTGGCGGACCTTCTGCTCGAGCCACTGGATCCATGCCCCGTAGACCTCCTTGAAGGGCGGAATGGCGGCAAACCTGATCTGGCCGCCTGCTGTTGCCTCCTTCTCGAAGATGGTGACCCTGTGACCGAGCCGGGCCGCCTCGAAGGCCGCGGTGAGACCAGCAGGGCCTGCACCCGCCACCCAGACGGTCCTGGGCGATGAAGCAGGGCCTTTGGGGTACTTCGTCTCCTGTCCGGTCTCGGGGTTGATGGCGCAGCGGACCTTCTTGCCCTCGAACATGAGGCGCTCGATGCACCCCTGGTTGCAGGCGATGCACCTGCGGATGTCGGCATCTCTGCCCTGCCTTGCCTTGACAAGGAAGTCCGGGTCGGCCAGGAACTGCCTGCCGAAGGAGACCAGGTCTGCGTCTCCCCGGGCAATGACGGCATCCGCGAGGGCCGGGTCCGTGAACCTGCCCACCGTGATCACCGGAACCCTCACCACCTCTTTCACCTTCCGTGCCCGCCAGGCGTTGAATCCCGGCTCGAACTCCACAGGCGCGCTGGTCACGCCCGCCGGGCTCCCGTAGGTGCCCAGCGACGCATGGATGACGTCGGCCCCCGCGGCGACGAAGCCCGGGATGACCGGCAGGATATCCTCGGTGGTATACCCGCCCCTGATGCTCTCGTCCACGGACAGGCGTACCGAGATGGGGAAGCCGTCCCCCACGCGTTGCCTCACCTCCGCAATGACCTCGCGGACGAACCTCGCCCGGTTCTCCATGGTGGACCCGTATTCGTCCTGGCGCCTGTTGGCGAGCGGGGAGAGAAACTGGCAGAGCAGGTACCCGTGGGCAGCATGGATCTCCACCATGTCGAACCCCGCTTCCCTGGCGCGCACGGCGGCAGCACCGAATGCCTCGCGGATCATGCGCAGGTCATCCAGGCCCATCTCCCGGGGGGCGACCCCGTAGATGAGGGACGGTACGGCGGACGGCCCCAGGGCCTTTCCTTCGCTCAGGTGGAAGAAGCACTCGCGGCCGCCGTGGTGGAGCTGGATGGCCGCCCGGGCGCCCCCGTGGTGGATGGAGCGGGCGAGCCTCGCAAGCCCCGGGATGAACCGGTCGTCATGGATGCCGAGCTGGGTGTTGATGAGCGCACCGGACTCGTGGACCGCCGCGATCTCGGCGATGATGAGCCCCGGGGCCGCATCGGCCCTCCGCTTCATGTAGGCGACGAGCTCATCGCTCACCGTGCCGTCTCTGGCGCCCAGGTTGGTTCCCATGGGGGGCATGACGACACGGTTCTCCAGGCGCAGACCCCTGATGTCAATGGGGGACAGAAGGTGGGACAGTCTCTCCATACACGTCTCCTTGCACAGTGTTCTCCTGATACCATACATGCCACGGCCGTGAAAGGCAAGTCCATTAACGAGCGCTCGTTCTTTTTTTGCGTCAAACCAAGCATCTCCCCCTTCAGGCCGTCTTGCCGTGCATGCCCAAAGCGGGTATGCTCAACACGGGAGATCCCCTGAGGGAATGAAAAGGAGGAACTGTCATGTCCAATCCACTGATCACGGCCATCGCGACCGGCGACGCACCATCGGCCATCGGCCCCTACTCGCAGGCAACCCTCGCGGGAGGATTCGTGTTCGTGTCCGGCCAGATCCCCCTGCACCCGTCCACGGGGGGCATCGTGGAGGGGGGGATCAGGGAACAGACCTCCCGGGTCCTGGAGAACATCTCCGCCATTCTCAAGGCCGCGGGCCTGACCATGGGAAACGTGATCAAGGCGGAGGTCTACCTGAAGGACCTCAATGACTTTACAGCCATGAACGAGGTATACGAACCGTTCTTCCCGGGCACCGTCAAACCTGCCCGGGTGGCGGTCCAGGTATCGAGGCTGCCCCGGGACGTGCTCGTGGAGATCTCCTGTATGGCCCTGAAGGGGTGATGCGGATCAGGCGGGACATCCCGGCGCGGGAAAACCGGGGCATGCGATGCCGCTCTAGCCCAGCAGCCCGAAGTACCAGTCGATGATGTACCGCCCCCAGAGCACGTAGATCATGGCTCCCAAGGCCAGGAACGGCCCGAAGGGGATGGCCGCCTTCATGGTGCCCTCGGCCCCCTTCTTCAAAAAGGCCCAGGGGATGCCCACCAGACTCCCTGCGAGAGAGGCCGTGAAGATGGTGAAGAGCACGCCCTGCCAGCCCGTGAACACGCCGATCATGGCGAGCAGCTTCACATCACCGCCGCCCATGCCTTCTTTCCTGGTGAGGAAGTAGTACCCGTAGATGATGGCGAGGAGCATTCCCCCGCCCAGGAGCATGCCCAGGAGGGCGTCCCGGTACGTCACGGGAAGCCAGTACACGAGCGGCAGGCCCGCCACGATGCCGCCGATGGAGAACCTGTCCGGGATGATCTGGAAGTCCAGGTCGATGAAGGTGATGATGAGCAGCACGCAGGCCCAGGCGTAGTAGATGGCGAAGGCGGGCGTGGGCCCGAACCGGTACAGCAGGCTCACCGCGAGGAGGGCGCTGAGGAGCTCCACCACCGGATAGCGCACCGATATGGGCTCGCCGCAGCCCCTGCACTTGCCGGCAAGGACGAGGTAGCTGATCACCGGGATGTTGTCCCAGGGCCGGATGGGGGTCCCGCACCTGGTACAGCGCGATCCGGGCCATACGATGGACTCCCGGCGCGGTATCCGGTAGATGCAGACGTTGAGGAAGCTCCCCACGAACAGGCCGAGGAGCGCGACGAGGATTGCCATGTCAGCCGTTCAGCTCACCCCTCCGGAAACGGAGCACCTCCCCGTAGAGGGCCGTGGATACGTCCTTCATGATGACTCTGAGCGGGTCGTCGTCCGAGAGGAAGGTGGAAGCCTCGTCCATCTGTGATCGCATGGCCTCCATCTCGTCCACCATGGGCGCCAGCGCCCTGGGGGTCACGGCAGGGTCGGCCACTGCGCGGGAATACCGCTCCATCAGCTCCAGGGCATCCTCGCTCACCCCCACTGCCTGCAGCTTCTGCGGGCTGATGGGTGGATGCTGGAATCCTGCGTGGACCTGACCGGTTTTCTGCACCCTACCCGCCTCCAGTCCCTGGAGAACCCCTTCGAACGATCCCCTGGCGACGGGTGACGCCTTGGGTGCGGCAGGGGTTACCGAACCGATGACCATGTTCGGATCAATCTTCATACGTCCCTCCTGACCCTGTGCAAGCAAAGATAGTGCCATGCCCTGCATCTTCTGTCGACATAAGGCCTGAAGATCTTGAACCGGTACATTCTTTCCCTTTCAGCGGGAAAAAACCTCCCTGGCATCAGGACGGGACGAGCCGCGCGATGAAGGCGGATCTCGCCCGGATAATCTCCTCCACGGGTATCTTCACCAGTTCGTGCACATACTGGCGCACCGCCTTTGCCACCTCGTCCACCACAAGGGCAGGATCGTTCTGCGCCCCGCCTACGGGCTCCTTGACCAGATAGTCCACGATGCCCGCGGCATAGAGGTCCCTGCCGCTGCCCTTCAGCGTCTCCGCCGCCTTCTCCTTCTTGGAGACGTCCTTGTAGACGATGGAGGAGAAGCCTTCCGGGCTGATGGCACTGTAGAAGGCGTTCTCCAGCATGATGATGCGGTCGCCGAAACCCAGGGCCAGGGCGCCACCCGAACCGGCCTCGCCGATGATGCACGCCACCACCGGCGTCCTCACCGATGCCACTGCCTGGATGCACCGGGCGATGGAAAAGGCCTGCCCCCTGTCCTCCGCCTCTGGCACGGGATATGCGCCCGGGGTATCCACGAAGGTGATGATGGGTCGGCCGAACTTCTCGGCCAGCCGGTAGAGACGCACGGCCTTGTGGTGCCCGGACGGGCTCGCCATGCCGTAGTGATGTCGGATGTAGTCCTTCTTCCCTCCGGAACGCTTCCTGTGGCCCGCCACCACCACCGGGATGTCGTCGAGGAAGGCGATCCCGCCCACCACCGCCGGGTCGTCCTCGTAGAGCCGGTCACCCTTGAGCTCCATGAAGCCGGTGAAGATCCCCCTGATGAAATCGTCCACACCCGGCCGTTCTCCGTGCCGTGACAGCTCCACGCTCCCCCAGCGGGAGATCCCCTCGTAGAGATCCTTCCGGAACACCTCCACCTTCCGTTCTATCTCGGCGGTGTCGATGCCCTTGAGGCGGGAGATGGTCTCCTGCAGTTCCTTGAGCGCATTGTCGATGTCGGTGAACTTTTCCTTGCCCTTCACTGGAGTTCCACCCCCTTGGCCCCGAAGATCTCGCACAGGCGCCCGATGAGATCCCGGCCGGGCGATACCATGTAGTCCTTGCCGGCATCGATGTTGACCACGGCATCCTCCGTCTCCACCTCGAAGCACAGGGGGCAGGCCCCCCTGCACTGCATGACCGTGTCCTTGAGGGTCTTGAGCGCGTCAGGCCTGAGCCCGCCAGAAACCCGCACCACCACGCGCTTAGCCAGGACCAGCTCCGCGCCGTCCAGGGGCATGACCTCCTCCACGTGGAGGTCGGGGACTGTCCCCTCCGTATCGGCGCCGCCGTTCTCCTCATCTCCCTTGATCCTCGCCCGGACGATCACCGGCTCGTCGGAGACGATGAGACCCTGGTATTTCCCGTAGCAGGCCGGGAAGAAGACCACCGGGGCGGAGCCCTCGAGATCCTCCAGAACACCCCGGGCCATGGCCTCCCCCTTCTTGGTCCGGGTGACGCTCACATTGTTCAGAATCCCGGCGAGCACCACCGGCGACGGCGCCTCCCTCAGGGTCAACGTGGTGGCGGTGGCATACTTGTTCATGAGGTCGGCGTACTTTTTCAGGGGATGTCCCGAGAGGTAGAACCCCATGCCCTCCTTCTCCATCTTGAGCCGCTCTGCCTCTGGCCAGTCGGGCATGTCTGGCAGCACGCAGGGCGTTGCGGTGTCATGGTCCGCGAACTCCTCCAGGCTGAAGAGCGAGCACTGGGCGTCGAGCCTGCTCCGGGCTGACCGCTGAGCCTGGTCCAGGAGCTTGTCAAGGTGTTCGAACATGGCCCTGCGGTTCGTGTGCAGGCTGTCAAAGGCCCCGGCCTTGATGAGCGACTCCACCACGCGCCTGTTCACCTTCGAAAGGGCGATCCGGTTCAGGAAGGAGGCGAGGTCCTTGAACGGTCCGGCCTTGCTCCGCTCCTCCAGAATCGCCTCCACTGCCCCTTTCCCCACGTTTTTGATGGCTCCCAGGCCGAAGCGGATCCCGTCGCGGGTCACCACGAACTCGAAGGTGCTCTCGTTGATGTCCGGGCTGAGCACCGCCACCCCCTTGGCCCTGCACTCGGCGATGTGCTGGGCCACCTTGTCCGTGTTGCTCAGGTCGAGCGTCAGGTTCGCGGCCATGAACTCCTTGAAGTGGTGGGCCTTCAGGTAGGCTGTCTGGCAGGCCACCAGGGCGTATGCCGCGGCGTGGGACTTGTTGAAGCCGTAGTCGGCGAACTTCTCCATGAGGTCGAAGATCTCGCCCGCCTTGTCGCTGGCAACCCCCCGTTCCACCGCGCCGGACATGAAGATTTCCCTCTGCCTGGCCATCTCGTCCCGGATCTTCTTGCCCATGGCCCGCCTCAGCAGGTCGGCCTTGCCCAGGGAGTAGCCTGCCATCTCCTGGGCGATCTGCATGACCTGCTCCTGGTACACGATGATGCCGTAGGTCTCCTTCAGGATCTTTTCCAGCAGGGGGTGGGGGTATTCGATATCCTGGCGGCCGTGCCTCCTGTCCACGTAGGAGGGGATGAGGTCCATGGGCCCGGGCCGGTACAGAGCCACCGCTGCGATGACGTCCTCGAACTTCTCGGGCCTGAGCTGTCTGAGGGTATTCTTCATGCCTGAGCTTTCCAGCTGGAACACACAGTTGGTGTCCCCCTCGCCGATGAGCTGGTAGGTGAGCGCGTCGTCCAGCGGGATGGCCGAGATGTCAAGGTCCACGCCCTGGGACTTGAGGATCTCCACGGTCTTGGCGATCACAGTGAGCGTCTTGAGCCCCAGGATGTCGAACTTGATGAGCCCCACGCGCTCGATGCGCTTCATGTCATACTGGCTGATGAGCATGCCCTTCTTGTCTACGTACACGGGGATGTGGTCGGTGAGCGGCCTGTCGTCGGAGATGATGACGCCCCCCGCGTGGACCGAGGCATGGCGGTTCAGGCCCTCCAGGGCCCTGGCGATCCCGATGAGCTGGCCCACCATGGGGTCGCTCTGCGCGAGCTCCTTCAGGCGCGGCTCGGCCGTGAGGGCCTGCTCCAAAGTGATGTTGAGGTCGTTGGGGATGAGCTTGGCGATCTTGTCCACCTCGGCGTAGCTCATGCCGAGCACCCTTCCCACGTCACGGACCACGGCCTTGGCCTTCATGTTGCCGAAGGTGGTGATCTGGCTCACGTACTCCGGCCCATAGCGGTTCTTCACGTACTCGATGACATCTTCCCTGCGGTTCTGGCAGAAGTCCACGTCGATGTCGGGCATGCTCCTGCGCTCGGGATTCAGGAACCGCTCGAAGAGAAGGTTCCAGCGGATGGGGTCGATGTCGGTGATGCGCAGCCCATAGGCGGCCAGCGACCCCGCCGCGCTGCCCCTGCCGGGCCCCACGGGTATGCCGTGGTCCTTGGCGTACTGGATGTAGTCGGCCACGATGAGGAAGTACCCTGCAAACCCCATGGACTTGATGACGGAGAGCTCCTCTGTGAGCCGCGCCGCATAGTCTTCCGGGATGCTCCCCCCCATCCTCGTCCTGAGGCCTTCCCATGCCTTCTCCTCGATGACCTCCTCCAGGGTGGTGCCCTTGGGCACGGGATAGACCGGGAAGCGGTATACGTCCCTGGGGATCTCCACGCAGCAGCGCGAGGCGATCTCGGCGGTCATGTCCAGGGCCTCGGGGATCCAGTGGAAATCCGCCGCCATCTCCTGGGGGCTCTTGAGGAAGAGCTGGTCGGTCTCGAAGCTCATGCGGCCCTTGTCATGGATGGTGTTCTGGGTCTGGATGCACAACAGGACCTCATGGGCCCTGGCGTCCTCGCGCCTCAGGTAGTGGCAGTCGTTGGTGGCCACCAGCGGGGTTCCACAGCGCCGTGCCATGTCCACGATCATGGGGTTCACCGTGTCCTGGTCGGGCAGGCCGTTGTGCTGGATCTCCAGGTAGAAGTCCCCGCCAAAGGTGTTCCGGTAGAAGTCGAGGGCGTCCTTCGCCTTTGCCTCGTCACCCCTGAGCAGCCAGTACGGGATCTCCCCCTGGAGGCAGGCGGACAGGGCGATGAGCCCGCCGCTGAGCCCGGCCAGGGTTTTACGGTCCACCCTGGGCTTGTAGTAGAACCCCCTTGTGTGGGCCAGCGAGGTGAGGCGCATGAGGTTCGCGTACCCTTCGTTGTCCCTGGCCAGAAGGATGAGGTGGTAGTGTTTGGGCAGTCCGGGGATGTTCTCCTTGTGCTCCATGTCGCCGGGGGCCACGTAGATCTCGCACCCGATCACGGGCCTGATGCCCGCCTTTATGGCCTTGTCGTAGAACTCCACGGCCCCGTACATGACCCCGTGGTCGGTGATGGCCACCGCCTCCTGGCCGAAGGCCTTCGTGGACCCGATGAGGTCATCCACGCGGATGGCCCCGTCCAGCAGGCTGTACTGGGTATGGCAGTGGAGGTGGACGAATCCCATGGAAGGGTCAATACTCCAGCTTGTAGTTCGGTGCCTCTTTCACGATGATCACGTCATGGACATGCGATTCCTTCAGGCCCGCCGAAGTGATCTTGATCATCTTCGCCTTGGTCTGGAGCTCCTCGATGTTCCGGCAGCCCGCGTATCCCATGCCGGCCCTGAGCCCTCCCAGGAGCTGGTACACGTTCTCGGATATGGGACCGCGATAGGGTACCCGGCCCACGATGCCCTCGGGAACGAGTTTCTCACTGTCGGTGACCTCTCCCTGGAAATAGCGGTCCTTGGAGCCCGAGCGCATGGCTTCAACGGAGCCCATGCCGCGGTATGCCTTGTACGTGCGGCCCTGATAAATGATACGCTCGCCCGGGGCCTCGTCGGTGCCGGCGAACAGCGACCCGATCATGATGCAGGACGCGCCTGCGGCGATGGCCTTGGTAATGTCCCCGGAGAACTTCACCCCGCCGTCGGCGATGATGGGGATCCCCTGCTTCTTCGCCTCCTGGGCACAGTTCATGATGGCTGTGATCTGCGGGACGCCCACGCCCGCCACGACCCTGGTGGTGCAGATGGATCCAGGCCCGATCCCCACCTTGACACCGTCCGCGCCCGCCTTGATGAGGTCGGTGGTGGCCTCTTTCGTTGCCACGTTGCCCGCGATCACCTGTGCATCGGGGTAGAGCTTCTTGATGGCCTTCACGGATTCTATCACGCCCGCGCTGTGGCCATGGGCGGTGTCCACCACCAGCACGTCCACCCCCGCCCTCATGAGGGTATGCACCCTGTGCTCGTCTGCCGGCATGACGCCCACCGCGGCGCCCACCAGCAGCCTGCCCCGGGAGTCCTTCGCCGAGTTCGGATACTTCTGCGCCTTCTCGATGTCCTTGATGGTGATGAGGCCCTTGAGGTTGTAGTTCCTGTCCACCACGGGCAGCTTCTCGATCTTGTACTGGTGGAGGAGCTTCTTTGCCTCCTGGAGGCTTATCCCGCCTTCCACGGTAACCAGGTTGTCCCTGGTCATGGCCTGCTCGATAGGCTTGCTCATGTCGGTCTCGAAGCGCAGGTCGCGGTTGGTGAGAATGCCGATGAGCCTCCCGTCCACCGTGATGGGCACGCCCGAGATCCGGTAGTGCATCATGAGCTTGAGGGCCTCGCCGATGGTCTGGTCGGGACGCATGGTGATGGGGTCGACGATCATGCCGCTCTCCGACTTCTTCACCTTGTCCACTTCCACGGCCTGGGCCTCGGGGGGCATGTTCTTGTGGATGATGCCGATCCCGCCCTCCCGCGCCATGACGATGGCCGTGGAAGCCTCGGTCACCGTGTCCATGGCAGCGCTCAACAGAGGGATGTTCAGCCTGATGCCCCTGGTGAGCGCGGTGCTCAGGTCCACCGTGGCAGGCAGCACGTCCGACTTGGCCGGCAGCAGCAGGACATCGTCAAAGGTCAGGGCCTCCGTGAGTATCTTTTCCATATATCCATGATCTCCTTAAGGTATGCAGTAATCAAGCCGTACATGACGTCCCATGCCGAGGCCCTCGGATATATCGTTCCGGAAGGGAAGTGCGGCCCGGTTCCAGGGCACGATGCGTTTGATGAGGGTCCAGAAGTCCTCGGCGGTGTCCGGTCTGACGATCCGCGGCTCCCCATCGATATGGGCGCGCCTCTTTGCCTCTTCCAAGGCGTCGTCCAGCCCTCCGAGCCTGTCCACGAGGCCTGCGGCCCTGGCCTGCCTCCCCGTGAACACCCTGCCGTTGGCAAGCTGCCGCACGGTGTTCACCTTGAGTCTTCTTCCATCGGCCACGGCCTCGATGAACTGGGCGTGCACGTCATCCACCAGGGCCTTGAAGTATACCCGCTCCTGCTCGGACATGGGTTTGAAGGGAGACCCTGCGTCCTTCAGCGTGCCGGCCGTTATGCTGTTGGGAGTCACGCCGATGCGCCTGAGGCCCTCGCTGGCGTCGAAGAACTCCATGATCACCCCGATGCTCCCCGTCATGGTGCCCGGCAGGGCATAGATGGCGTCCGCCGCGCAGGCGATGTAGTACGCCCCGGATGCTCCCAGGGCGCCGAAGGATGCAATGAGCGGTTTTTTCCCCTTCAGCTTCAGCAGGGCGCCGTACACCTCCTGGGAAGGCCCAACCTTGCCGCCCGGGCTGTCGAGCCTGATGATGACGGCCTTGATCTTGTCATCGTCCTGGAACTGCTTGATGGTCTCCAGATAGACCATGGAGTCCGTGATCAGACCGTTAATCTCCAGGATTCCCACGGCGGGCTTGAGGGCGGTCCTCGCCGCCTCGACGACCCAGCCGACAACCACCATGGCGATCAGGAAAAAGAGTATCCACTTGGTCTTTCGTTTCATGTCGTGTCTTGGTTTCAAGCTCTGGGAATACGGCCCGGCGGGCGTCAGTGCCTCACCTTTTCGAGAGTATATAGAAGAACCGGGAGCTTGTCCATACGCCAGGAGGCATGCACCACCCGTCAAGCCCCGCGGGGGCAGGGGTACCGATCCGTACGAACACGAAGGGGGATACCCCGAAAGCCCGAGGTATCCCCCTGTCCCCTCTCCATGTGCGGGGCCTAGCTCTTCTTTCCTTCTCTGAGGCCCTTGAGCAGATCCCCGAGATTTGTTCCCACCTTGTCGGAGGGCTTTTCCTGCATGGGAGCAGCCTTGTGGTGGCTCCCCTCGTCGATGGCCTTGATGGAGAGCCCGATCTTCTTGTTCTCGGGGCTTATCCTCAGGACCACCGCCTCCACCTCCTGGCCCACCTCGAGCACTTCGGCCAGCGAGTCGATCTTGTCGCTGCTCACCTCGGAGATGTGGATCATGCCCTCGATGCCCGGTTTGATCTCCACAAAGGCCCCGAAGTCGGTGAGGGAGGTGATCCTGCCCTTCACGAGGCTCCCCACCGGGTGCTCCATGGCGATCTGGTGCCACGGATCCGGCTGGAGCTGCTTGACCCCCAGGGAGAACTTCTCGTTCTCGGGGTCAATGGCCAGGACCTTGGCCTTCACCACGTCCCCCTTCTTATACAGCTCCCGGGGGTTCTTGACCTTGGGGTCCCAGGTGAGGTCCGACACGTGGATGAGCCCGTCCACGTCGATGTTCTCGTCCACGCTCACGAAGAGCCCGAAATCGGTGACGTTCTTCACCGTCGCGTCCACCACCACGCCTTCGGGATAGTAATCCTGTATCTGTCTCCAGGGGTTCGGCATGGTCTGCTTGAGGCCCAGGGAGATGCGGCGGTTGGCCTGGTCGACCCCGAGGACCACCACGTCCACATTCTGCCCTTCCTCGAGCACCGAGGAGGGGTGCCTCATACGCTTGGTCCAGAACATCTCCGAGATATGGACGAGGCCCTCGACCCCCTCTTCCACCTCCACAAAGGCACCGTAGTTGGTCACCGAAGTGACCCTGCCCGAAATCCTCTTGCCTATGGGATACCGGTACTCAAGGCCTTCCCAGGGATCAGTGGTGAGCTGCTTGAGGCCCAGCGAAATCTTTTCGGTGGCCGGGTCGAACTCCAGCACCTTGACCCGGATCTCCTGGCCCGTGGAAACCTTGTCCTTGGGATCCTTCAGCTTGCCCCACGACATGTCCGTGATGTGGAGCAGGCCGTCGATGCCGCCTATGTCCACGAAGGCGCCGTAGCTCATGATGTTCTTGACCCTGCCCGTGACGACGTCGCCCTTGGCCAGCGTTGCGAGCAGGTGCTTCTTGTTCACCTCGCGCTGCTTCTCCAGCACCTCGCGGTGGCTCACCACCACGTTGTTCTTCTTGCGGTTGAACTTGATGACCGCTACGTCGATTTCCATACCGATCATCTTCTCGAGATCGGCCTCGCTGACGGGGTTGATCGTGGCCTGGGAACTCGGAAGGAACGCCGGCAGGCCGATGTCTACGATGAGCCCGCCCTTGATCCTCTCTGCGACCCTCCCCTTGAGGTAGGTGTTGTCCTGGGATGCCTTGAGGATGTCGTCCCAGATCTTGAGCCGCTTCGCCTTCTCCTTGCTCAGCCTGATCACGCCCTTGGACGAGTTGATGCTCTCGACCAGAACCTCAACATCCTGTCCCACGGCGCACGTGATGGCCCCGTCAGGGCCGATAAACTCGCTGATGGGCGCCTGCCCGTCTATCTTCCTCCCGATGTCGATCATGATGTAGTCGGTGCTGATCTGAACCACCGTGCCTGTCACCACCGAACCGGGTGTGATGTGCTTGTCAAAGGTTTCTTCATAGAGTGCTTCGAAATTGGTGCCATCTGTCTCGAGATTCTCTGACCTGGCTTCTGCGAGATCCCCCTTTGCCGCACCGGAGTCATCATGGTGGTTGTTCGTTTCGTCAACGTTATACATGGTTTCCTTCCCCCCTGTCCGTCGTTCCGTATTCCTTATACCTTGATAAGTTGCGTTCCTATACAATAGAGCCCATGAAAACACAAGGCCATAATGACCTCATCCGACACCCTGTGGGAGGCAGGTACATGTTACACCCAACATATTGATTTCAGATATCAATAGCAGAAAACAGGACACATGCTCCAGGCACGGGTTCCCGGGTGTTTTTCTGTATCGTCATGCCCCGGCCCCTGGAACAGGGAGGGGCGTATCTGTGGCCTCAATCCAGCGGATTCTTCTTCTTCAGGAGGGACGGGTCCTTCATGGCCTTCTCCAGTTCCGAGAATACCGCGCTCTTGTCGCCCTTCTTCGCGAGGGATTCTTCGATTCCCCTGAAGCGGGTTTCCTGGCGGGACTTGAACTGGGTTATCTCCTCTTCCATCCGCGGTGCCTCGACATCACGGGGGAGATCTTCGATGAGCCTGTGGTCGCGGATGGCAAACCGCGCATCGGCACCGCTCACGACGACGCTGATGATCCCCTGCTCTTCCAGCCTCCGGGAGACCCGGGAGATCTCCTCCTCGGAGACCCTCAGGGTTTCCGAGAGCCCCTTGAGGGAAGGGGGCTGCAGATGGAGATGCTCGTGGATCCGGATGGCCGAAACAAAGAGGTGAGCCTGGGAGTAGAGGTCGCGTGGTAACATTTGAGTTACTCTAGTCCAAAGACCGGCTCAACGCAACCAAGATTCAAGAATATCCTTGACTTCTCCGATATAAGAAAACAACAATGGGCAGTCTGAATTGAAGCTTCGAAGGAGGACCCGCTTTGAAAAAGCTGACCATTTTCTTAATGGGCCTTTTCATGTTCCTGACCCCGGCAATGCCATCACCGGCCGAGGAGATCACGCACACCGTGGTCTCGGGCGACACCCTGTGGGACATCTCCGTGAAATACCTCAATACCCCCTGGAAATGGCCACTGGTCTGGGCCAACAACCAGGACATCACCAACCCTCACCTCATCTATCCCGGGGATATCGTGGTCATCACCAAAGACGGCGCCAGGACCGTCATCAAGATCATCCCGTCTCCGGAGCGTGGCGGCACCGAGAGCCAGATGACCATCTACACCCCCGAAGAAACCGCTGCCAGCAAGGAAAAGTCCATCATGGTGGCACCCCAGTACTCCACCTTCATCTACACCCCCAACCTGCTCTCCGGGTCAGGCAAGGTCTTCAAGAAGATGGAAGGCGGAGAGCTCATCTCGCAGAACGACCACATCATGATCAGGGCCACCTCGGATGTGAAGCCGGGCCAGATGATCACGCTGGTCTCCAGGATCCAGGATATCATGAACGGATCCAAGAGGGCAGGTTACCTGTACAAGATCGTGGCCACCGCAAAGGTGGAGGAGGTTCAGCAGAACATCGTCAAGGCGGTGATAACCTATTCCCTCCAGGAGGCCAGGATCGATACCGTGATCTTCGACGACATCCCCCCCATCAAGCCGATCTCGCTGTCCCTGTCTGAGCCGACCCTGAACACCCGGCCTTCCGTCATGGACTACTATGGCGGCATCCAGGGGAGCAGTGCCAGGGACCTCGTCTTTCTCAATGCAGGAAAGAGTCAGGGGATCGAGAAGGGCGCCCTCCTCAGTGTTGTTGAAAAGACCCAGGTGGAAGACGCCGGCGCTCAGTCGCAATCCGTTGAGTTCCGCCAATATATCGGGATGATCGTCGTGCTGCAGGCCCTCGATGATACATCCATGGGCCTTGTCGTCGACTCCAAGGAACTCATCGAGAAGGGAGCGGTCCTCGTCGGGAAGGAATAAGTGCGAGGCGCTCCCGGCGCGCTCTCATGCAGCGGCGCCGTGGTAGGACAGCAGATTCCTGAGCCCTTTCTCGTCGGTGCGGGTGAACTCAACGCCCATGCCGGTGTAGTTCTTCCAGACCACCCTCCCCTGGACCCAGATGACCTTGCCGAACTCCTCCACGTCGATGCTCGCGATCATGAATCCGTCGATATCCGGGGGCCTTCCGGTATTCACGTACATGCCGCCCCTGCTGAGGTCCGCGACCCTTCCAATCGTGTAGACATGCTCATTGTCCCGATATGCGACCTTCATGTTGGTCCTGATCCTCGTATGTGCTCTGAGATCCTTCATACCGAGCCCCTCCCTCATTGGTGCCCTGATCACTGCGTGGCGTACCCTGGTACACCCGATCTCACCGTGCCGCCCTCATGGCGCGACACTTCTCCCTATAATACAGTGGATCGGGGTAAAAGTCCATGGGGGCCCAGGCATTCACAGTATAGGAACCGGCGCGAACACTACGTTGACACCCACTGATCGATACGTTATAGATCAGTACATGAAAGTGCTCCACAGCGAAAGTGATATCGCCAGTAAAATCAAGGAGCTGGGCGACACGATATCGCGGGAGTATGAGGGCAAGGAACTCTTCGTCATCGGTATCCTCAAGGGGGGGTTCATGTTCATGGCTGACCTGGTCCGATCCATAAAGCTCCCCACGAAAATAGAATTCGCCAGGCTTTCAAGCTATGGGAACAGCGACAGCCCCACGGGAGACGTCACCATCGTCGATGATATCCATGCGGCGATATCCGGCAGACACGTACTCATCGTGGATGACATCATGGATACCGGCCACAGCCTGCTCGCCTTCAAGGAACACCTGGGAAAGAAAGGGCCTGCCTCCGTCAAGATCTGCACCATGGTCGACAAGACCTTCCGGAGGGATGCATCCATATCGCCCGATTACTACGGCTTCCGGATAACCGACGGATTCGTGGTGGGGTATGGGTTGGACTTTGCCGAACAGTATCGCACCTTGCCGGCGCTGTATGTTCTCGATCCCGATGAGACAGGAGGACCACCCGCGTGATCATCGTTCAATGCCCGCAATGCCACAGTAAGTTCAGATTCTCCCACGATGGTCTTGACCGGAGCACCTTCAAGATGCGCTGCAGCGTATGCCACCATATATTCGAGCACACCATTGATCGCGGGGTGTCTTTGGACCAGGAATTCGACCTGCTCCTGAGCTCAAAGGGGACCTCTGAACCGGTCAGGGAGGAAGACTTCTCCTTCGACCGGGACGGCGCGGAAATCACCGAGACCCCGGTCGAGGAGACACCACCTGAACAGGCGCCCCAGGAGGCACCTGCGGCGACGGAATCCGTCATCAGGGATATAGACTCCCTCCTCGGGTCCGCACCCGAAGAGGAACTGGCAGAAGAAGCCCAGGCGGCCGAACCCGAGGAGAAAAGGAGCCACTTCAAGGTCATTGCACTGGTGGTGTGCCTCTTCATCGTCTCCCTGGCTCTGCTGTGGCTCTTCAAGGACAAGATCCTGTTCTTCAGGGAGGCCCGTCAGGAGTCCGTCCAGTCCGTCATGGAGAAAGGCCCCTTCTTCACCATCGAAGAGGACACCCTTTCCTACGAGATCCTTTCTCACGAACAGGAGGGCAGTGTCCTGGTGATCAAGGGAAATCTCAGGAAGATCACCCCCAAGCCCATCGAATCGGTCATGGTGGAGGCCCGGGTATATGATGTGCAGGGAGGCCTCATAGAATCCCGCCTCGCCTATGCCGGCATCGTCCCCGACACCAGCGAGTTCAGGAGGCAGCCCCAGAGGGACATCGACGCGCTGCTCACATCGGATCCCGCATCCCCCGGCTCCATGCTCCCTGCAGGGGATATCCCCTTTGCCGTTGCCTTTTTCGGAAAACCGGCCCAGGAGGGGACCTCCTTCAAGGTCGAGGTCAAGGAACTCCGCTGGAAGTAACGGTGCTTGCACCGGCGCGCCTACAAACCTGTAAAGCGTATGCGCATCATGGGTATTGATTACGGCAGCAAGAGGATCGGCGTCGCCGTGAGTGACCCCGGCCGCACCATGGCGCATCCCCTCCAAACCATCCAGGTGAACGCCGACGGCTCGCATTTCCGCCACCTCGAGGCCCTCGCGCGGACCTACGAGGTGGAAAGGATCGTGGTGGGCCTGCCCTACAACATGGACGGGAGCCTCGGTTTCAAGGCCGAGGAGGTCCTGGCATGGGCCAAGGTTCTCGAAGAGACCACCGGCCTGCCCGTGACCTTCTGGGACGAACGACTCTCCACCCATGAGGCACACGATCTGCTCATGGGGCTGCAGGTCAGGGGGAAGAGGCGCAAGGCAGTCGTGGACAAGATCGCAGCCGGCATCATCCTCCAGGCCTACCTGGATGCGGGGCACCCATGAGCAGGCGCATGCGTGGAGTCATCCTGGTCCTTCTCTGCCTTGGCACCCTCGCGTCCATCCATGTGTGGTCATTTCTTCGCACCCCCGTCGCACCCCCGAAACCCGTATTCATGAACATCAAGCAGGGCCAGGGCGCATGGGAGATCTCCCGGGCGCTCCATTCCAAGGGTGTGGTCTCCCGCCCCCTCACCTTCATGGCCGTGGCCGTGCTCACGGGAAAGGCCAGGCGGCTCCAGGCAGGATTGTACGTCTTCGAGGGGACCCATGCCCCCATGGAGGTCATGGACATCCTGTTCAGGGGGAGGACGCTGCGGTACAAGGTCACCATACCCGAGGGGTTCACCCTCTTCCAGGTCGCCCAGGCCGTTGCAAAGACCGGCATCATCTCCAGGGATGCATTCGTTGAGAGTGCCCTCGACCCTGCCACCAGGGAGTTCTTCCAGGTGGACGCCCCCTCCATGGAGGGGTTTCTCTTTCCCGACACCTACTTTTTCGCCCCCACCATGACCCCCCTGGAGATCATGGCCCGCATGGTGGGCAGGCTCCGGGAAGCCTACACTCAGGAGATGGAGGAACGGGCCGAGAGAATGGGCATGTCCGCCACCGAAGTGATCACCCTGGCATCCATGATCGAGAAGGAAGCGGTGGCCCCCCAGGACAAGGCCCTCATCTCGTCGGTCTTCCACAACAGGCTCAACAGGGGGATGCGGCTGCAGTCAGACCCCACCGCAGTGTACGGAGTCGAGGGTTTCTCGGGCAGAATCGGCCCCGATGACCTGCTGCGGGACACCCCCTACAACACCTACCGCCGACGCGGTCTCCCCCCCGGCCCCATCTGCAACCCGGGGATCGGTTCCATCCGTGCAGCCCTGTGGCCCGCCCGGACCAGTTACCTCTACTTCGTGGCCAGGGGCGACGGTACGCATGCGTTCTCGAGTTCCCTGGAGGAACATAACCGCTCGATATCACATCACCTTAAATAGCAGGACCCCTCCGAAATCGCTAAAGTTACCGCATGTGCCGTTCGATAAGGGTAAGCATGGCGAAACTCAGTGCAGCCATAGTGGACGACGAAGACGAAATACTCGATCTCATCGAACAGATCCTCACGGAGGAAGGGCTCAGGACAAGGAGGTTTCACCGGGCCGAAGAAGTCCTTGAAGTCATCGATAAGGAGTCGTTCGACATCATTATCTCTGACCTCATGCTTCCGGGACTGACCGGGCTTGAGCTGCTGGATGCGCTCCACAAGAGGGGGATCGGGGTCCCATTCGTCCTGATAACCGGATACGCCTCCCTGGATACCGCCATCGAGGCGGTGAACCGGGGTGCCTTTTCATACATCAAGAAGCCCTTCAACATCGAGGAGATCCGCTTCGTGGTATCCCGGCTCAGACAGCGACAGGACCTCCTCGAGGAGATCGCGCAGCTGAAAAAACAGGTGGACCAGCTCCAGGCAAGGCTCACGAAGGAGGGCGGCGAGGACTTCATCCCGTCGTCGATGCCCCCGGTGATGCACCCCCTGCAGGGGAATCCCGACATGAGCAAGGCCTTCGCGGCCATCGAATACCTGGGGAAGCTCAAGGCCGACGGGCTGATCTCGGAGAAGGAATTCGGTGAATACAAGGGCAGGATCCTCAAGAGGGTAGTGTGATGAGCGACCGCGTGCTCGTCGTGGATGACGATCCCGGGATACGGGACACCATCGCACAGCTCATCGAGGAGCTCGGTTACGGCTGCGACTGCGCGTCCGACGGCATCGAAGCGCTGTCCTGCCTGAACACCACCTCGTACCTGTGCGTGTTCACCGACATCATGATGCCCAAGATGACCGGCCTCGAACTCATCAAGCGGATCAAGGCAAAGGACATCTCCCTGCCCATCATCGTCATCACGGGCTATGCCTCCCTGGAGATCGCCATCGACGCCATGAAGTGCGGGGCCTCGGACTTCCTCTCCAAGCCCTTCAAGGTGAGCCAGATCCAGCTCCTGCTGGGCAAGATGAGGCGCGAAAAGCTCCTGCTTGAGGAAAACCGCAAGTATTCGGACACGATCCAGCTCTACCGCCTCATCGACAACCTCAAGGGCCAGCTGGAGGACAAGAACAACGAGATCACCTCGCTCCAGACCATCTCAGAGAAGATCATCAGCCTCAAGAGGATCCGCGACCTGGTGGGCGCCATTGTGGACGTGTCGAAGCAGCTCCTGGAAGACGTGGACGTGGAGTTCTACCCCCTGAACCGGAAGACCCAGACCCTCATAGACACCAAGCGGGGACACCACAGGATCATCAGCACCGACCTGATGGAGGGGAGGATCATGCGGCTGAGCGGTCACCTGACCACCGGCGAGCGCACCTTCCAGACCATCTTTCCCCTCATGATCGAGGGCCAGGTCTTCGGCACGCTGGACATCCATTCGGATACGGTCCTGGGGGAGGAAAAGGAAGGGAAGATCCTGTACCTGCTCAACCGCTCCGCCGAGCGCATGGAGAACGTGGCGCTGTACGAGGGGCTCTACGAGAACATGCTCTCCACCCTGAAGAGCATGGCCAAGATCCTCGACGCCCGCGACCCCCACACGTCCCAGCACTCCACCCGGGTAACCAACTTCTCGCTGGCCATAGCGGACGTCCTCGAGCTTCCCCAGGACGAGAAGGACGTGCTCTATATCGCCGCCTCCCTGCACGACATCGGCAAGGTGGGCATCCCGGACAGCATCCTGCTGAAGCCGGACAAGCTCACGGACGAGGAGTTCATGACCATCAAGCGGCACCCCGACATCGGCGCGGACATCCTCAAACAGCTGCCGCCCATGGCCCGCGAGACCGAGATCATCCGCTTCCACCACGAGCGCTACGACGGCAAGGGATACCCCCTGGGCATCGGCGGCCGTGAGATCCCCCTGCTCTCCCGCATCATCACCCTGGCAGATTCGTACGACGCCATGACATCGGACCGGCCCTACCGGGAAGGTCTGGCCATCAACAGGGCCATCGAAGAGATCCTTCGCTGCACCGGGACGCAGTTCGACCCCGAACTGGCGCCGCTGTTCATCAACAAGATCATCGGGGCCTGAACTCCCTAATATCCTGATGCTCCCGGCGACATGCCGCTCGGCCCCTGCTGCGGGGAGGATGTCCCGGGCTGCCCTGAGGCATTGAGCTGCTCCACCAGGGTCTGCACGCGCTGGCGCAGCTGCTGGTTCTCCAGCTCGAGGGCCTCCTGCTGAGCCTTCAGCGCCTGCAGGTCTGCGTTCTCCTTCTCCAGGACGGCCAGCCGCTCGCTGATGCGGGCCTGCTGGTCTCCCTCGGGGGCTGCCAACTGCTTCTTCAGCGAGGACACGTCGTTCTCCAAGGTGCCGATGGTGGCGGTCATCTTCTCGTTCTTCTCTTCCAGGGTGGAGATATAGCTGATGGTCTGCCTGAGCATGTCCTTGTAGTCGGGGTGCTGCTGCTTGCGGTACCCCCAGATGTAGTACCCGACGAAAACGCCCACCAGGAAGACCAGGAACACCACCACGACGATGGCCTTCACGTGTCTCCCGTCAGCCCTTTCTCCCTGCTCCTCCATCGATGCTCCTCCTCGGGGAACTCTCTCCACGGTGTAAGCGAGTTGCACTCACCGCGTCAAGGGCGAGTTCAGCTCCTGACAACCGATCCCCTTCTCAGGAACCTCCTGTTCCAGGGGCGTACCGGAGCAGCCCCTTCTTCTGAAACTCGTCCGCCAGGACACCCCTCATGTCTGGCGCATCTCTGCATTCCCCGAGGAACGCATGCAGCGTCCGGGCCCACCTCCTGCCCCCATGAGTTGCCTCTCCCAGCGCATCCAGCCCATAAAAGACGACATCCCCTTCTGAAACGACGATCTCATCGGGCATCAGCCTGTCGAGGAACAGCCCGAATGTTTTCATGGTTGCGCACGCCCCTGCGAGTCTGGCCGCAACAGCGCCCTTGTCATCACGGGATATCTCCCCGGAGCGGAAGAACCCGCGCAGGCCATCGCCTTTCGCCGGGTGGAAGAACACGGTGCACTCGTACCTGAGAACACCGGTTTTCCTGCAGATCAGGGCAACGGGAACAGGGGTTCTGATGCCGAGCCACCTGAGCATGCAGGCATACTTCCAGATCCTGCATGCGGACCAGAACCCCCTGGCAGCGCCCGGCCCGTATCCCTGCGAGGAATACATGAGCAGACGCACATCATCGGCATGCACCTCCCTGAAGACCCTGCCATGGTCGCCCCTTCCACGACGAGGCTTATCCCGAGAAAGCTCCAGGAGCGTCTCATATGCCACGATCGCGGCACGGTTGTCATACACGGACAGAAAGCCCGTCCCTTTCCGCGCCAGGTATGGCCCCCATGTCCTGAACACCTTCCCCTTGGTCTTGGAAAAATTTCTCCTCCGTATCCGAAGGATCTCCTCAGAGAGTATACCCGCGTCATTCTCGGAAATCACCCATCCCCTGTTCCGGCAATAGGCCTCCCACCACCTCTTCACATCCGGTCCGAATGTATCAAAGTGGTTGGCGAACAGCCATGCGACGTGCATCAGAGACTGCATCCTGTCCAGGGGGCCCGGCATGCCCCTGACCAGGTCTCCGTCGAGGGAGAATACCTCCCCGCCCCTCATGACGAAATTCCCCATGTGGATATCCTTCTGGACAATCCCACGGGAATGCTGCTCCGCAACGGCCGAAAGGAGCGCATCGAGGCATGCGTCCCGTTTGTCCGGGTCGCTCACCTCCTCCATCACCCGGTCAAGGCCGGTCCCTCCCTCGAGGTACTCGAGAACGAGGGCATAAAACCCATATGCGGGGAGGTATCCGGAAAACAGTATCCCGGGTGCGGGGATCCCCCGCTGTAGGAACTCCCTGGACCCGCGGTCGCTCCTCTTCCAGTGTCTGTGCGCACCCCTCTTCGAGAAGAAGAGCTTCACCACCACGTTCCCCGATTCGGACACTCCCATGAACGTGATGCGTTTCCTGTCGTACACCTCGAAGATCCCCGAACAGGTGATACCCCCGAGTCCGGCAATCTCCATATGGAAGGGAACCGGGCATGGCTGTTCCTTGTGCTCCCTCGTTATGCCGTCCAGGGTGTCTTGCAACGCGCACGTCATCCGCCTAGCCCTCTCCCTGATGACCGCCTGCGGCCTCCAGGTAAACCCGTTCGTAGGCGCCGGCCATGGTTTCCAGGGTGAACCCCTTCATCAGAAAAGCATGGGCCCTGAGGGCACATCCCTGCTGCAGGCCGCTGTCACCGAGCATCCTCATGATGCATCCGGCAATGCCGGGGTCATCTCCGACCCTTGCGAGCAGCCCGGTCTCGCCGTGGGTCACCAGCTCCGGGATGCCCCCTGCATCGGTGGCCACCACGGGGACCCCGTAGCGGAAGGCGTCAAGGATCGAGCTGCAGAGCCCCTCCTCTCTCGAGGGCATGACGAATACATCGAACACCCCATAGTACGGGAACGGATCTGCCCGGTACCCCTCGAACACCACGTTTTCCAGACCCAGGGCAGACGCCTGCCCCTCGAGGCGTACCCTCATGTCACCATCGCCCACCAGGACGAAGACCACATCGGGCATCTCCTCCTGGACGATCTTGGCGGCCCTGAGCAGGGTCGCATGGTCCTTCCTCTTCTCGAGAGACGCCACGCACCCCACGACCCGGCGATGACGGAAGCGCGTCTTCAGCGCGTCCAGAGCTTCCCGGTCCAGGTCATTGGCACAGGGGACAGAGCTGTGTATCACCCTGATCCTGTCCGGGTCATATCCCCACCGGGCCATGACGTCGCGGACCTTCCGGGAGATCGCCACGAGGCGGTCCACCTGGCGGAATTTCCATCGATTGAACAGGTGAGAGCCGGGAGGGTTGTCCACCCGTCGTGTATAGATGAGGGGTTTCCCGTACACCCGTTTCCAGAGGGAGGCGATCTGGAGCCCCCTCGTCTCGTGGGCATGGATGATGTCGTAGCCCTGCAGGTGATATCCGTGGAGAACGAACGGCTTCGGAATGACGATCACGGGGAACCCTGCGGTACGGACCCGGGAGACAAGATCCCTGTTCCACCGTGTCAGCAGCGCGCTCTCATGGCCGAGCGACCTCAGCCCCTCCATGAGGTAGAGCGTCTGCTGTTCCCCCCCCCGCCATCCACGCTCCAGGTTCATGTGGAGTATCTTCATGCCCGCCTTCTCACGCAGGGGACTGCCTTGCCTTCATCGCCTCATCACAGATGTCGAGGACTTTCCGGGCAAAGTGATGGAAGGTGTGATGCTCGTGCACATAGGCATACCCGGTCATGGCTATCCTCTTCCTCTCCTCGGGCTTTGCCAGGTATTCACGGACAAGGGAGATACACTCATCATGGTCATGGTACCAAACGAGGTGTTTCCTGTTCTCGAAGACCTCCTCCATTCCGGGGATGTAATTCGTCAGATGGAATCCACCGCATCCGAGGGTCAGCCACAACCGGTTGGTCCAGTGACCCTCGATGGTGGTCACCGCATCGATGCCCAGCATGATCTTTGCGCCGGAGCACACCTTGGCATATCCACCGGGGCGGACTTCACGAAGCGTGGTCCTGATATTGAACCGTTTCCAGTCCTTCCCGTATATCCTCACCTTGCATATCTGCGAGAGATCCCGTATCAGCTGTATCCTCGGTTCGTCGGGCCTGGCGGCCCCGACGAAGGCGACGTCGGATTTCCATATGGGCAGCACGGCCTTTCGTATCCTGTGCTCGTGCTTGTCGCACCCCTCGATGATGAAGACGGGGTCCTTGATCCCCACCTCCCGGAACTGATCGTGAAGGCCCTTTGCATTCTCCAGGAAAAGGTCCACCTTCCTGCCCCACTTAGCCACTTCATCGAGCTGATCGAGCCTCCACCCGTCATGGTAGTACATGACGGTCAGTATGTGGGTCCCCGAGAGCTTCTCCAGGACGGGGAGCGGGAGGTCCATGTTGTGGATGAAGACGATATCGGGGTCGAACCTCTCTATCCGCTTCAGGATGTAGGGATTCGCCCAGGACTTCAGCCATCTCCGGATCCTGTGGGCATTGAGCCAGAGCGTCTCGTTCCCGAGATCGCTGAACGCCCGCGCGATATGGGCGACCTTCCGCGTCTTTCTCTTCGATTTCCCGAAAACGATCAGCTTCGGCATCGTCTCATCCCTGTTTGCATCTGCCCGAGGGGATAACCCCGGTCATGGCTTCATCGCCCTCAGTGTGCGTTTCACGGCCTTCCAGAGGATTTTCCATGCCCCCTTCACGGTCCGGGTCGGCTCCATCTTGGGGATGAAGATGCCGGGATGCACCAGCGCCGGCGGTGGGCCCCCTGCCGCATACCCCTCGAGCCCCCGCTCCCTGAGGCGGTCCTTCTGCATGAAGAGGAGCAGGTTCTGTCTGTACCACGGACGGATCCCCTCGTCATCCCAGATGGCCATCCTGAAGACGTCCAGGCAGTCGTAGCCGTACCCCTGGAACAGCCTGTACCAGTACTCCGGCCACTGTTCGTTCACATGGTTCCTCCCCCCCTGATAGGGGATGGCTCCGGAAAAGAGCACGGTGTCGGACAGCGAGACCAGGGACCTCGCATAGGCGTGCACCTGTGAGGCCGGTATATGCTCGGCAACCTCGAGGGATATGGCAAGATCGTATCTCTCCGGCAGGACGATCTCCCCGGACAGGTCGCGAACGAGGAAACATTCCTCGGGTATCACGAGGAGGTCGCGGTTCACCCACGGGCCGTCGATTCCCAGGATGTCCTTCACCCCTTTGTTCTGAGACACGTGGAGCCAGGTTCCCACCCCGCAGCCCACGTCCACCACGGACTGGATCCCGGGGACCAGAGTGAACAGGCGATCGAGGACGGTCTCTGCGGAATACACCGTCCTGGAGTGCCTGTTTGCGTAGAAACGTTGCCTGTAGTCTTCCATCTCCGCCCGTGTCTTCTCCCTATCCGTCATGCACCCGCTTACGCGGTGCAGTCAACCCTGAGCCACGCCGGGGGCAGGATCTCCCGCTGGCCCCACCCCTGCATGGGCGCGATCACCACCTTGTCAGGATCGGCGTTCAGCCAGGCCCCCCACCAGTGCAGGGTGCTGTTGGAGATGATGAAGTGCCTGCACAGCGACATCAGCGTGAGATCCGCCACCGCGCCGGAGGCCGGATCCTTCTCGCGGACGAAGGTCACCCTGTGGTGCTCCTGATCGATGTTCTCTCGTGCCCACTGGCGGTCCTGGGTGAAGACGAAGAAGTGGGGGCTCGCGACCCGTTCCGCCATGATGCGCATGGCCCTGTGGTAGTAGTTGGCATCGAGGATGGTCATCTTCCCCCTCTTCCTGCCCGACACTTCCCCGAACCGGCGCACGGCGAGGCAGACCGCCGTGCACGACCGTATCAGCCGCGCCTCTTCTTCATGCTCCGGCGCCAGTGCCTCTTTGATCCTCAGCCGCTCCCGGATCATGCCCTCCACCGCCTCGAAGTACCGGTACGACTGCCAGTACCCGTCGAAACAGGTGCTGCGGGCAATGGGCATCCGGTATATCTCCTCGTCGAATCCCTTCACCCTCTCCTTCACGTAGGATCTCATCCTGAGGGGGAGAATCCTGTTGACCCTCTTCACCAGCTTCCTCCTAGCATCACCCCATGCGCCGAGGGGGGATACACCCTGCGCGCCGGGGTCCTCTTCGATGAGGAAGTGGTGCAGCTGGTATTGTCTCCTGTAGGCCGTGTCGAGCGCGAACCCGCTCACTGTATCCAGGCTGAGGGGAACCGCGTTCCTGAGGGCCATGGACTTGGCGAAGGCATACATGAAGAGCTGGTTGCCGAGACCGCCCTTCAGGCGGATGATGACCTGGGGGGAAGCGGATGGGATCATTCGGGCGCGCGCTGTCACAGGATGACCCTGATGACATCGTCCTCCACCGTAATGGACGCGTCCTTCCTCCTGGACATGATGAACTCGGACAATTCCGCTATGGACGGATAGTCCGGGTTCGCGCCGAAGAGCCGTGCGTCGTCGATGAGGAGCACATGGCGGAGGTCCTGCGCGTCGAGGATATGGGCGATCTCCGTGAAGATGGGCGTCTCGCTCGCCCCCTTGGCGGTAACGCCCCCTGAATAATGGCTGTCGAGCCAGAACAGGGCCGGCTCGCGCAGGGCGGTGAGGATCTTCCCCAGTTCCTCGCCGCTGTCACCCTGGATCAGCTCGATGTCCCGTCTCCCCCTGAACTTCTCCCTGGCCTTGGCGTAGAGCTCCGTGCTGAGCTCGATGGAGTACATCCTGTCGAACAGATCGCCCACCGCGTCGAGCATCTCACCCCGGAAGGTCCCGGTCTCCACGAACACCCTGATCCCGTGACGCCGGGCATATTCCCTGATGACGAGCTGCTTCACCTTGTGGGGGGGAGGAACGGGCCTGCCCCTTTGGATCCACTGGCTCACCACCTTCCGGTAGCGCATGTTCCGGTACATCCAGTACACCTTGTGTATCAGACCGTTCTTTTCCATGGAACATCCGCCTCTTGCATGGATACGCAGGTGCAGCACCCCGCTCTGTCCCTGCGGCGTGCTTGGCATACCATTATGCACGGCGCGAATCAAGCATATCGCAGCATTGCCTCGGCCGATGGCTTTGTCATCCCAAGCCGACAATGGTATACAGGGTGGTCATGGACATCCTCTTCGTCAAGCTGGGCGCCCTGGGCGACGTGATCAACACCCTGCCTCTGGCCGTAACGCTGAAGGAACGGCTCGACGCGCGCATCCACTGGCTCGTGGAACCCCTGAGCCACGCCATCGTGTCCGGACACCCCGCGGTCGACGACGTCATCCTCTTCGACAAGAGAAACTGGCGTAGCGTCCTGCCCGGCGTCCTGCACAGCCTCAGGTCGCGGCGCTTCGACATCGCGCTGGATCTCCAGCGCATCGTCAAGTCCGGCCTGTTCTGCATGGCATCCTCGAGCAGGAGGCGCGTGGGATTCGATCGGGCCCGCTGCAAGGAGCTCACGTGGATGCTGCCCTTCGAGCGCATCCCGGCAGCCGACCCGGGGGCCCACATGGCCCGTCAGTACCTGGAATTCGCATCCCACCTCGGGCTCCACCCCGGAGAGATCCGATGGGATATCCCTGTATCGGGAAACATACCCGAGGGCATACCCGAGGCATATGTCGTCCTGAACATCGGCGCCACCAAGGGCGCCAACCGCTGGACGGCAGAGGGGTTTGCAGCCCTGGCGGAGCACCTGTCGCATCACCGCTCCCTCCCGGCCGTGCTCACGGGCGGCCCCGAAGACAGAGGCATGGGGCGCAGGATAGCATCCCTCGCACGCTGCCCTGTCATGGACATGACAGGGCGGACGACCATCCTTGAACTCAAGGAGGTAGTCGCCGGGTCCCGGGCGGTCGTGAGCTGCGATACCGGGCCCATGCACCTCGCCGTCGCCCTGGGCAGGAAGGTCCTGGCCCTCATGGGACCCTCCGACCCCCGCAGGACAGGCCCGCTGAAGGGGAAGGTCACCCGGCTCGACCTCGACTGCATGCCCTGCAACAGGAGGCACTGCGAGGACCCCAGGTGCATGCGGGGAATAACCGCGGACATGGTCATTCGTGATCTCGACAATCTTCTGGATGAGCCGTCAGGGTTCCAGCACCTTCCGGCATGACTCGATGACGCTCGCGGCGTCCAGTTCTTCCAGGCATCTGCGGTGCACGCAATCCTCCCGGAGGTAACACGGCGAACAGGGAAGATCCTTTTTCACCACCAGGCTCCTGTTGTTCTGGGGCCCGGAATATCTCGGGTCCGTGGGGCCGAAGATGGCCACGGTGGGGACGTCGAGGGCGGAGGCCATGTGCATGACGCCCGAGTCGATGCCCACAAAGAGCTTCGCCTTCTTCAGGACAGCGGCGAGCTCACGCAGGCCGATCTTCCCGGCAAGATCAACCACCTGCCGGACGCCTCCGTCCAGGCAACGGCGAACATGTCCGGAAATCCGCCTGGTGAGCTCCACGGCATCGCCACCTCCCACAAGGACGCAGCTGAGGCCGAACATCATGGAGAGCTCGGTTATGACGGAGGCATACTTGCGCTCATCCCACTGTTTTGATTGCCTGCGGCTCGAGGCGCCGGGAGAGATCACCGCATAGCGCCACGGCAGTCCTTCCACGCGCAGCGGCTCATCCACCCGGAGCAGGCCCACATAGGTGTCCTGCGAGACAGGTATGTCCAACCTTGCCAGCAGCTGTGCAAAATTGAACCATGAATAATGCCCCTGCAGCACCTCCTTCACATCGAGGACCCGGTCCCAGGGCCAGCGGTGGAACCCGGCTTTCACCCGCGCGTTGCTCATTATGGTCAGGAGAAAGGCCTCCTCTGACCTCGGCAGGGAGATGATGAGGTCGTAGCGCTCCCGGCGCAGGGAGCAGAGGAGCTTCAGCCCCGGGAACAGCCCCCCCTTCCTGGGTATGATCCTGTCCACCAGGGGGCTGTCCTCGAGGAGGCCCGTCAGGTACGGCCGCACCAGGGAATGTATCTGGGCCTCGGGGAAACGCTCCCGCAGCGATTTCAGAAGGGGCAGAGAAAACATCAGATCTCCGATCTGATTCAGATGGATGACACAGATCTTCCGGTACGTCATGTCGATATGCCGTGCAGGAAAGAGTCGGTATCCGGTGCCGTCTGGATGCGGTCGACATCCTCTCCTGAATGAATGAACTTCTCGATCCACCAGTTCGTATGATGATAGATGCACGCCGTCATGCCGCACTCCACCCGGGCGTTGAAGGAACGGATCGAATGCTCAAGGCGGGCCTGGGTGAAATCGAAGTTGGCCTTGCCCTTGTACCCCACCGCATCGCCGATCCTGGCGTGTTCCATTCCCCTCAGGGCAGGGCAGTGGAAGACACCCTGCGGCGTCAGGACGGTCCGGAAGAACTGGCAGTGACAGACCTCCGGCTGGACCTTCAGCTCGTGAACCTTCCCGTCCAGCATGGCCGCGAGATCCAGGCTCTTCAGGATCATCACGTCCCCCCCGGAGACCTCCTCGGCCGCGCTCAGGTTATTCTCGATAGCTTCCGTGATCCGTGCCTCTCGATCCGGATCCGGGGTATCGAAGAGGGTTTCCATCTGGCTGCCCTCGTGGCGCATGACGCAGGGCCGGAACAGGACATGGTCGAAGCCGTATTCCCTGGCGTTCTTCACCGCCGGTGCCATCTCGGCGATGTTCGAGGTGAGCTCGTAGCCGTTCACCGTGATCCCCTGCCAGACGATCACAAAGGAGCACCCGGCCCGGACCCTGGGGTTGAGCCTCTTGATCTCCCGGACACCGGCCAGGATACTCTCCAGCCTCACCCTCCCCCGGGGGCGGTGCGACTTGAAGTAGGTGCTCTCCACGCCGGCATCCAGGGAGACCCTCAACCAGTCCGTATCCTGGAGCACCTCGGAGGCCCCGACCACCTTGTCCAGGTTGGACCCGTTCGTGACGATGCCCGTCTGCAGCGACCGGCCTTTCACAAACCGCAGGATCTCCTCGAAGTTCTTGTGCATGGAGGGCTCCCCCCCTCCGGTGATGGTGACCGAGCGCAGGCCGTTTCTCTGGAGGGTGTCGATGCTCTTCTTGACGGTGTCCAGGTCGAGGTAGTCGCCGGTGTTGAGCATCCTCGCATCCAGGCAGTGGGGGCAGGAAAAGCTGCACGCCGTGGTGAGGTCGAGGACTATGGAGCCCGGACCGTGTGAGGGGAGCCCGGCGGTTTCACCCTGCGCCCTTACTTCCCGCTGCCAGGTGACATAGTCTTTCAGGCTCTCCAGGGCTGGGCCGTGCCCCGGCTTCGCCCCCGAGTCTTGATTCTCACTGTCCGAATGCCCCATGTACTTCCTTTGTCTCGAGAATGTCTGCTCCATGTTCTGTTCATGCCATCAGCTGGATGACCACAGGGGCATCCCGGATGTGAACACTGCCCGAGAATGGTTCTGTGCCCTGTTCAGCCGCGACCTGATGTCCACGCACAGAAGACGCCGTGGATCAGCTATCTTCAGGATTTTGCCTGTGCAAGTCAAGGGGATTGTGCACCCTGCATCACGGGCGCATCCCAGTGCCCTTCCTCACACATGCCTTGACCCCGTTAGGCCTATTGATGCATATTCTCGAGATACGACTCGTCCTGTAGGGTATCCATTTCCGGACGCAAGGTCGCTCTTTTTCGAGAACAGACCAGGGAGGAACCCATGGCCAGGCTGATGAACGCGAAGGAGTATGAGGAAAGTCTGCGCAGGCTGAAGCTGAGGGTCTACATGTTCGGCAGGAAGGTGGAGAACCCGGTGGACGACCCCATCATCCGGCCGTCCATGAACGCGGTGGCGGCCACCTACGAGTTCGCTCACCGGCCCGAGTACGAGGACATCATGACCGCACGGAGCCACCTCACGGGAGACAGGATCAACCGCTTCACCCACATCCACCAGAGCAGGGAGGACCTGGTGAAGAAGAGCAAGATGGGCCGCCTCCTGGGCTCGCTCACCGCCTGCTGCTTCCAGCGCTGCGTGGGCATGGACGCGCTGAACGCGCTGTCCATCACCACCCATGCCATCGACGCCAAGTACGGCACCGAGTACAACAAGCGGTTCCTGAAATACCTCGCCTATGTCCAGGAGAACGACCTGGTCTGCGACGGCGCCATGACCGACCCCAAGGGCGACCGCTCCGCCTCGCCGGTCAGGCAGTTCGACCCGGACCTGTTCATGCACGTGGTGGAGGAGACAAAGGACGGTATCGTGGTCTCGGGCGCCAAGGCCCACCAGACCGGTGCGGTGAACTCCCACGAGATCATCGTGATGCCCACCATCACCATGCGCGAGGAGGACAGGGACTACGCCGTCTCGTTCGCCCTGCCCAGCGACGCAGAAGGCATCACCTACATCATGGGCCGCCAGTCCTGCGACACCCGCAAGCTGGAGGGGATGACCTTTGACCGCGGCAACATGCACTACGGGGGCCACGAGGCCCTGGTGGTGTTCGACAAGGTGTTCGTGCCCTGGGAGCGGGTGTTCATGTACCGCGAGTACGACTTCACCACCCAGCTCGTGGAGAACTTCGCGGCGTACCACCGCCAGAGCTACGCGTGCAAGGTGGGGGTGGGGGACGTGCTCATCGGCGCCGCCCAGACCGTGGCCGAGTTCAACGGCGCAGAGAAGGCCTCCCACATCAAGGACAAGCTCATCGAGATGAACCAGCTGAACGAGACGCTCTTCTGCGGCTGCATCGCCTGCGCCGCTGAAGGCCACAAGGAGCCCAGCGGAACCTTCCTGGTGGACGTGCTGCTGGCCAACGTGCACAAGCAGAACGTCACGCGGTTCCCCTACGAGATCGCGCGGCTCGCCCAGGACATCGCGGGCGGCCTCGTGGCGACCTGTCCATCGGCACAAGACCTCGCCTCTCCGGAGGTCGGCAAGTGGGTGGACAAGTACTTCAAGACCAAGGCGGACGTGCCTACGGAGCACAGGATGCGCATATTGCGGCTCATCGAGAACATCACCATGGGCACCGCGGCCGTGGGCTACCTCACCGAGTCCATGCACGGCGCGGGCTCTCCCCAGGCCCAGCGCATCATGATCGCCAGGCTCGTGAACATGAAGCAGAAGCAGAAGGTGGCCAGGTACCTGTGCGGCATCGACAAGGAAAGATAAGGGTCGGGCTCAAGTACTGCGGTGGGTGCCGGGCAGGCTATGACCGGGTGGAGATGGTCGAAACCATCAGGGAACGGCTCGCAGGCATGGTGGAGTTCATTCCAGCGGACAGCGAGGATGCACAGATGGTCCTGATCGTGAGCGGATGCTCGAGCGCCTGCACAAGGGTGGAGGATATCCGGGACCGCCCGGTGCACTATGTCACAAGTCCCGAGGATGCCGAGCGATGGATAGCCGGGATCCTCTGATGCAGAAACCGGAGGGGTCCGGCCCATGAGACTCCCTGCGGCGACCGTGCCGCCTGCCCTGTTTTTCCTGCTCGGACTCGCGGACATTGCCTACGGCGCCATGAGAAAGGACACGATGAGCCTTTCCATGGGAACGCTCGTGGCGGGTATCGCCGTGTATATCCTGGTGAAGAACGCACGCTCCTGACCTTTACCTCGCCTGAGGCACCACAGCTCCCTGGCATCATCCTCTCATTACCCCTCAAGAACCCTGCACGAATCGGGCACATGGCCGCCTATGCGGCAGGGGTCGGGCAAATCGCTCATCTTTGCCCTTGACAGGGAGAGTAATAGTAATTATCATTCATGGTAATGAATCCTCATTATCAAGAGGGTTCGTGTCGGCCTGGTGTTTTGATTACCCTGAAAGGGGGTTTGCCGTGAAGGACCTGTGTGGGGATACCCGTCATGCCCGTGAGTTTCTGTCCCTTTCTCCCTGCCCTCATTCCAGGTACGAACACACACCGGCATATCCATCCTATCCCTCTTGCGAGGAGGACCTATGAGCAGGAATCTCGACGAACTTTTTCTCTACCCGAAGCACGCCATGGACGAGGAATCCCTGAGCGTCGTGCGGCTTCTCAGGCAGTGGGCCGACAAGGAGATCGTCTCAAAACGCATGGAATACCGGGAGGGCTATGATCGGCTCTTTGCGGAAAAGAGGAAGAAGCTCTCCATGGACATCGGCCTGCAGAAGCTCGCCATCCCTTCAGACCTCGGCGGGTTCGGCTGGAACAGCCCTGCAAAAGCCCCTGCCCTGCTCACCCTCGCCTGCGAGACAGGCCGCGCCGACGCCTCCATGGGCTTCCTTTCCGCAGCAACCTGGGCGCTGTCCCTTGCCGCCGGGGCGCACGACAACGGGGAGGGGCGGTGCAGTATCCTGGCAGGCATCTCTGCGGACGAGACAGTGAGGACCCCGGCCCTCATCCTGACCGGCCCGGGCTTCACCGGCATGCAGACACCTTTGTTCTTCGGAAGGTCCATCCTGGTCAGTGCAAGACAATCAGAAGACGGCTTCACGCTGAACGGCAAAGGCCTCCGGCCCCTCGTCGCAGGCGGCATGGCCGACCTCTTCTGCGTGGTGTGCGCCAAGGGAGACTCTACGCCGTGCCTCGCCATTGTCCCGGGAGACGCACAGGGAGTGAAGCGGGGCTCTCCCATCCTCATGACCGGACTCAATGCCTGCGGCAACGCCCAGATAGACCTCTACGACGCGCCGGTGCCCGGCGATGGCGTCCTGGAAGGGGAAGAGACCATAGCGGGTCTCTACGCCTGGCTCAACCTGCTCCTGGCCGGCGTGGGCGTCGGGGCCGCGACGAATTTCTTCGAACTCCTCGCCGACTGGAGCGACCACCGGGTCATCAAGGGAGGCACCACCCTGAAGGAGAACCCCCTGTGCGCGTCGGTCCTTGCCGACGTCGCCGAGGAGATCGCCGTGGCCAAGCTCCTCCTCTACGATCTGGCGGGCATCATGGCGGCGCAGGCCGGATCGTGGCGCTCGGACATGGGCCGCACCTTCGCCTATGCCGGGATGATCGGCCTGCGGGCCGTCCGGGGGGCGCTCAGGGCCATGGACCGGGGCATGGAGCTCATGGGGTCCGCGGGCTACGCCAAGGAGTGGCACGTGGAGAAACACTGGAGGGATGTGAAGACCATCGGTTCCCTGCTGTGCGGGGTGGGCGCTGAAGCGCCGGTGAAGATGGACACGGCCCGCTTCTTCTACGACTGTTCCGAGATCTGAGGAGGTGATGAAGCCATGATGCATTTCGACGAATTCTCCCGTCCGGAAGAATACATATCCCCCTTTGACCGGCACTTCAGGCGCCTCCTCAGGAAGCACCTGGAGGAGTGGGTCATGCCTCAGCGCCGGAGATACGACGAGGACTGGAAGGACCACAACCTCATCGAACCGGCCTTCGACAGGCTCATGGCAGAGCTCGGACTCCAGAAATCGCTCTTCCCCCTCAAATACGGGGGCTGGGGCCTGGCCGATTCCGACTACGCCTTCCGCGGCGGGTACATGCTCTGCGAGGAGCTCGGCAGGGCCGACACGGGCATGGCCGTTGCCCTGGCCGTGACCTTCTGGCCGCTCCTCGTCGTCATGGTGGAGCCCTACAAGAACGAGCGCCTCATCGCCGAGTTCGCGCCCCTGTTCTGCAAGGCGGACAAGGCCGTGTTCGCGGCCAACGCCATGACCGAGCCCCAGGGGGGGGCCGACATCGAGAACCTCGGGCTGCTCCGCGGCAGGACCATCCGCACCACGGCCCGTCTCGACGGCGACGAGTGGGTCATCAACGGTCACAAGCTCTGGCCCACCAACTCGGGCGGCGTGGCCAGCCTCTTCGGCGTGCCCTGCACCACGAAGCCCGGGTCCAGCGACCCCAGGGACTTCGCCTTCATCTTCGTCCCTGCGGACCTGCCCGGCGTGACCCAGGGCGGCGCCTATGAGAAGGCCGGCATGGCGGCGGACAAGAACGGCGACATCTGGTTCGAGGACGTCCGCGTACCCTCCTGGTACCGGGCCCACGGTCCCGGCAGGGACGCCGAGGCCTTCTACCAGCTCATCTCCTTCGGCCAGGTCATGAGCTGCGCCTTCCTCACCGGCGCCATGCTGAACCTCTACGAGCGGCTCTACGAGTTCGTGTCCACCCGCACCTACAACAATACCCCTCTCAAGGAGAACGATGCCGTGGCAGGCATCATCGGCCGCATCGCGGGCGATATCGACATCTGCCGCATCCTGGGACACGAGGCGGCCATGATCGGGGACCGGAGGAACAAGCCCCACGGCAAGCCCCTGATTTCCGAGGACGTGGTGGGGAGGATCCGCAACATCAAGGACTTCATCTCCGATCGCGCCGTGGAGAACTTCGGCAAGGCCATGGACGTGCTCGGCCTGTTCGGCGCAGACCGGGACTGGGACATCGAGAAGCACTGGCGCGACATCAAGATCGTGCAGCTCTGGATGGGCGGCAAGCAGCTCTGCCAGATGGAGGCCGCCCGGTACTTCTTCAACTGCGAGACGCTGTGAGGTGATGCCATGGACGAAGCCGCGAACACGGGACTGATCGAAGGCAGGACGAGGGTGGCCGAAGAGCTCCTGGCCAGCGCATCCTTCAAGGACAGCCTGCGCCTGTTTCTCAGGAACATCGATCCTGAGGCCGGTCCCGGGCTCGTCCGGACCATCCTGGGGAAGGACCCCGAGGTGCCCCTGGCCGTGACGGGCGCTCTCCCCGTGATCGCCAACTGCTTCATCAAGATCGCAGCGGAGCTCGTGGTGCAGGTCCGGCGCACGTACCCGCCGCCCCTGCTCGCGGGCATGGTGGAATCCCTCCTGGAAGACGTGGACCGCCAGACCCTCGCATGCCTGATCCACGATCTCAGGGACCTCGGCAGTGACCTGGCGCCCGTCTTCGGCGCCTTTGCGAAGGCCGTGGAGGAACAGGCCCTGAGGGGAAAGGAGGGCACATGAGACAGGCCGGGCCATCCACACAGAACCAGGGGGGTATCCTGAAGGCCCTCATGCGCTCCACCCTTGCAAAGGACCTCATCCGGGTGAAGATGAACTCCCTGCATCCCGGCTCGGGCAGGGAGGCGGTAAAGACACTCCTCGGGGACGACCCGGAGGTCTTCTTCGGGGTTTCCGGGGGCCTTCCCGTGTTCATCAACAGCGTGACAGGCGCGCTCACCGAGCTGGCGACCCAACTGAAGGACAAGTACCCACCCGAGCTCCTGAAGTCGTTCATGGTCAGCCTCGCGGAGGACATCGACAGGGAGGCCTTGAGGGAGTGCGGCAAGGAATGGGCAGGTCTCGCGTCCGCGATGATCAAGGCCTCGCCTGAATTGGGAACAACCCTTATCCGGGCCTTTCTCTCCGAAGGACCCAAGATCAAAGCGGGCGCCATCAATGCATTCTCGCGGTTCGTGAACAGCATCACCCGGGACGACCCGCAGGCCTTCAGCAGGTTCATCGCCACAGTCATGGAAAACGTCGACGGGGAAGAACTGGCAAAGGCCGCCACCACCATGGCCAATGCCCTCCTCGACCAGAAGTGGCGCCTGGCGTCCTGGACCTGGAACCTGGTGCGGGGCAGGGTGAGAAAGAGGCTCGGCATATGAAGGGCATGAGGGCAACACCCGTGAACAAACTCCTGGAAAAGAAGAAGCAGCTCATCCGGGACATGATCATGGAGGCCGCCGAAGAGCTCTTCAGCAGGCACGGCTACCACAACACCCAGGTCATGGACATCGTCAAGGCCGTGGGCATGTCGGCGGGAACCTTCTACAATTACTTCAAGGACAAGCGGGATCTCTTCGGGCAGATCACCAACCGGAACCTGGAGGAGCTGCGGTTGCGCATCAGGAAACTCAGGGAGCCGGTGAACATCTGGGACCACGGAGACAGGGTGGACAAGCTCAATCAGAGCTACGGCGCCTACTTCGACTACATCACCTCCCACCGCCAGCAGTTCCTCATGGTGCTCCGCGGCAGCTTCGGCGTGGACGAGGAGATGGATGTCACCATCTGGAAGCACTACAGCGACATCGCCCAGGACCTTGCCGAGGACATCCAGAGCTGGCTGGACATGGGGGTCATCGAGGGCGTGAACCCCATCACCATGGCCTATGCCGTGGTGGGCATGACCATGCACCTCGGTCACAGCTTCCTCATGGAGGAGAAATTCACCCGCGAGGAGGCCATTGCGACGCTCACCACCATGAGCCACCTCATGTTCGAGACCCACATGACAGAGGCCGGGAGAAGGGCCCTGGAAGAGATGCTCAAAGACAAGACAGGGGGGCACAATGAATAGCACGGATCACCAGACGGCCGGCACCCGGGCCCTGGCCCGCATCATCGGCAGGACCATGCGGTCTGCGGGAGCCAGGGCCCTGGTCTCGGAGGTGGCAAAAGACCTCATCTGCGGCTGGGCGGATGGGAAGGGCTTCAGGAAAAGGCTCGCAGCCCCCGCCCTGTGGGTCGCGTCCAGACTGGGCAATACCCCTCCGGCCAGGCACGACGGGGGCATGGCGGCCGATGTGGGGACGCTGGTCACCGCGTGGGCCCGCACGGTGAATGCCGAACAGGCAGCGGCCCCTGCCGGCGGAGCGGCCATGCACGGGGAGGCCATACACGGCTTCCTCAGGAGCACCGACTTCGGTGAGATCCGGGAGATGGCGGAGAAATCGAGGGCTCGCGTCATCGAGGCGCTGGAGGCCTTCAACGAGCACCTCTGGAGCTACCCCGCCAAGGCAGGGAGTATCCTGGGCACCCTGCTCGCCCTGGTCAACACCGGGATCAGCTCAGTGAGAACCCTCCTGCAGCCCATCGAGAAGAAGGTGGGGCCCGACCTCCTGGCGGACCTCCTGCTCTCGCTGGTGCGGAGGCTCGATGCCGGGGAGATCGCCCGTCTGGCGAACTCGGTGAGCGAGCTCATCCGGCGCGTCCATACGGGCAACCTCCTCCTTGCCAGGGCAGGCAGGCCCCTTTTCCAGGTCTACCTCACCGCGCTGCTCGAGGAGGGCCTGCCGCTCGTCGACCCCGTCCTCCTGAAGAAGGCCCGCGTCGCACTGGCGGAAGACAGGGAGGCCGCTGCCTGTGCCCTGGCGGATGCGCTGAGGGAACATCCAGACCTCGTGCTCGAAATGGTGCGTGCCCTCGGTTCCCTGAAGTCGCCTGCCATCAGGGCCTTCTCGCGGAGGACCCGCATGTTCGAGGAATTCGACCGGGAGACCCTGGCCGGGTCGGTTGCGCAGGGCCTCTCCGACCTCGACACCTACGAGATGGCGAATTCCCTCAACACCCTTGCGCGGGTGCTCAACGGCATCCACGAGGTCAGGCCCGAGGTCTTTTCCTCCTTCATCACCAGCGTGGCCGATTCCCTGGACACCGAGGAGATCAGGGCGGCGGCCGCCTGGATCGTGCCCGAGGTCATCGAGGCGCTGCGGCCGATCCTGGACGCGGCCGTGCCGTCACGGAACGGCGCACCGCTGTGTGCAGGGGGTGAATCATGATGGATGCCATGAGGGACATCGCGCGATCCATCGGCAACACCTACCTGCGGCAGTGGAAGGATGCGGGGGGAAAGGTCATCGGTTACCCATGCACCTTCGTGCCCGACGAGATCATCCATGCCGCGGGCATGCTGCCCTTCCGGCTCAGGGGCATCAACACCACCACGTTGTCCATCGGCGACACCTACTTCGGTCCGGTGATCTGCAGCTTCCCCAAGTGCATACTCCAGCTGGCCGGCCAGGGCGACTACGCCTTCCTCGACGGTGCCGTCATCGTGAACGGATGCGATTCCATGCGGAGGCTCGACGAGTGCTGGAGAAAGGCAGGCCAGGACATCCCGGGCAGGGTGCCGGGGTTCTTCCACTACCTGGGCGTCCCCCACAAGGTGGAGGACTACAGCATCACGTGGTATACGGACGAGCTGCGGATCTTCTCGAACCGCCTCCAAGAACACTTCGGGGTAAGCGTGTCCACCGCGTCGCTGAAAAAATCCATCAGGCTCTACAACCAGGGCCGTAGGCTCCTCATGGAGCTCGATGCACTGAGGGCTTCCCCTGGCTCACCCCTGACCGGGGAGGATGCGGCGGCGATCGTGCTGGCCGGGTTTGCCATGCCCCGGGAAGACTATACCAGGGAGCTGAAGGAGATCCTGAAGGGTCTGAAGAAGGCTCCTGCCGTGACTGGCGGCAGAAAACGCCTCATGGTGGTGGGCAGCACCAGCGACGACCTGGATTTCATCAGGCTCATCGAGTCCTCCGGAGGCGTGGTGGTGAGCGATACCATGTGCTTCGGTTCCAGGTCCTACCGCGACCTGGTGGACGAAGAGGCGGATCCCTTCGAGGCCCTGGCGAAGCGTTACCTGAGCCACAAGTTCTGTCCCCGCATGTTCGGCTGCTACCGGGAAAGACTCGCCTACATCCGGGAGCTGGCGCGTGAGGCCCGCGTGGACGGCGTCATCCTCCAGAACATCCGGTTCTGTGACCTGCACGGCTCCGAGAACGGCATCTTCGAGCGGGACCTGGAGGCCTCGGGCGTCCCCTGCATGCGCATGGAACGCGAATACGGACCCCTGGTGGAGACGGGAAGGATCAAGATGCGCATCGATGCGTTCATGGAGAGGATCGCATGAGAAGGGAGACGAGGGAATATCATTACGACTGGTCCATCTGGACCATCATCCAGAATGCATCGTTCACCTACGACGGGACGAAGAAGGAGTACGAGTCGCTGCTTTCGCTCATCCCGCATTTCCGGGACTCCCTGGATGCGATCATCAGCCAGGGGGAGGCGGGCGTCCTGCTCATGAAGGCTCTCGGCAGGTACCTGAACAGGGTCATCCGCGCCCACGACGAGGGCAAGAAGGTGGCCATGACCACGTTCTGCTTCGCGCCGCCCATCCTGTACGCGTTCGACGTGGTGCCTCTCCTGCTGGAACCCATGACCGTACTGGGCACCTTCATCCTCCAGCGGGGAACCGGGGAGTTCCTGGACTACTGCTGCGAGGTCGGGTTCACCGAGACCTCATGCTCATCCCAGCGCGGCGCCCTGGGCGCCTATCTGGCGGGTCTCGGGGTCAGGCCCGACATGATCGTGTGCGACTCGCCGGGCATCTGCGACACCAATGCAAACTCGTACGCATTCGCCTCCGCATACCTGGACATCCCCTTCCACCAGCTCTGTTTCCCCCCCACCCTCACCGACGAACGGGCCCGGGAGTTCCACCGCAGGGATTTCTGGAGCCTGGTCGGATTCCTGGAGGAGCAGACGGGCAGGAAGCTCGACGAGGACCGCCTCAGGGAGGTGGTGGCAGAGCTCGCGATGCAGGCCGAGCTCATCAACGAGTTCACCGAGCTCCAGAGGATCGTGCCCTCCCCCGTGCCGGGGATCTTCACCATGTTCCTCTACTCGGGCAACTTCCTCATGGGCGGGACAAGGGACTACACCGAGCTGCTCAGGGCCATGCTGAAGCAGGTCAGGGCCAATGCGGCTGAAGGAAGGGCCGGAACCGGCTCCGGCAGGGAGAGGGCCCGCGGCTTCTTCTCGTACATCGACCACTATACCACGGACATGCGTTTCTGGTCCTTCCTCGACAGGCAGGAGATCTCGCATCTCGGGTGCATCCTCAGCTCCTTCTGGGAGGAGGGCGCCGCGTACGCGGGAGAGCACCAGGATGCCGTGTTCCGCATACGCACGGGCAGCATGGACGACCTCATCGACACCCTGGCCATACAGAACTCGCGCATGCCCATGGTGAAGTCCATCCGCGGGCCGTACGACGCCCCGAACATGTGGCTGGACGACACGCTCGTCATGTCAAAACTCCTGAGCGCGGATTTCGTTGCATACTTCGGCACCATCGGGTGCAGGAACACCTGGGGCATGGTGAAGTCCTATGCCCGGGACCTGGAGCGCCGCGGCATCCCGGCCCTCATCATGTACTCGGATTCCTTCGACGACCGGGTGCAGTCCTGGGACGCGGCCATGGACAAGATGAGCGAGTTCCTTCACCTGAGGGGGATCCTGTCATGAATGCATCCGTACCGATAACCGTTCACCCGGAGGTGATCCATGGACGCGAGGAATGATGCCATCGCCATCGAGGTCATCCGCGACATCGCGCTGGACGCCCGGCGGATGCTGGTGGAACGCCAGCGAGCCATCGACGCCCTCACCCTCTTCAGGGAGGCCGCCCTCCCGGCCCTGGCTCACATCGAGCGCACGACCGACATGAACGTGCTCAAGGAACGCTGCAGGCTCTATGCCCAGCGGATCAGGGCCGGGGCGACCATCAGCATGACCCTGTAGAGGATCTCATGGAGCGGCTGTGCGTGAATATACGATGAAAAGGAGGACCAACCCATGATCGTTGCCGGATGCGACGTCGGCTCGCTCACCACCAAGGCGGTGATACTCAACCAGAAGAGTATCCTCGGCCACGCGGTCATCAGCTCCACCTTCAGACCCGAGGACTCCGCCCGGGAGGTCATGGACAGGGCTCTGGCCACGTCGGGGCTGGCCATGAAGGACGTCGCGTTCTGCGTGGGCACCGGCTACGGGAGGGAGCGCATACCCTTCGTGGGCAAGGCCGTCTCCGAGATCGCATGCCACGCCAAGGGTGCGCACTGGCTCATGCCCTCGGTGAGGACCGTCATCGACATCGGCGGCCAGGACTGCAAGGCCATCAAACTGGACGCCGGGGGGAACGTGGTGAAGTTCTTCACCAACGACAAGTGCGCGGCCGGAACGGGAAGGTTCCTGGAGGTCATGGCCAAGATCCTTGGCGTGAGCCTCGACGAGCTCGGGAAGCTCTCATCCCAGGCAGGGGAACCCCTCCAGCTGGCCTCCACCTGCACGGTGTGGGCCCAGGCCGAGGTGATCCACCACCTGAACGCGAAGAGGTCCAGGGCGGACATCGCCTCGGCAGTCAACCGCGCCATGGCGGGAAGGGTGGCGATCCTCGCCCGGAGCGTGGGCATCGAGCGGGACGTGTGCATGACCGGCGGCGTGGCAAAGAACACGGGCGTGGTGGCCGCACTGGAAAAGCTCCTGGGCACCGGCATCCGCAGGCTCCGCGTGGACCCGCAGATCATCGGGGCCCTGGGGGCCGCCGTCTGTGCCAGGGAGAAGATGGAAGGAGCGTCGAAATGATAGCAGCGGGATGCGATATAGGCTCGCTCAGCGCCAAGGCGGTCATCATGGACAACGGCAACATCATCGCCTCGCATGTCATCCGTGCCCGGCCCGAGCCGGAAGACTCGGCCCGGGAAGTCATGGAGGGCGCGCTCTCCTTGGCCGGCCTCGCCATGGACGACATCGCATGCTGCATGGGCACGGGGTATGGGCGGAACTCCATACCCTTTGCCACGGCCGTGGAGTCGGAGATCGCCTGCCATGGCAGGGGGGCGCGGTGGCTCCTTCCGAAGGTGCGCATGGTCATCGACATAGGCGGCCAGGATGCCAAGGCCATCAGGCTCGACGATCAGGGCGGCGTCGTCCGCTACGCCTACAACGACAAGTGCGCATCAGGGACCGGGAGGTTTCTGGAGATCATGGCGGGCGCCATGGGTATCCCCCTGGACGACATGGGAAACCTCTCGGCGGCCGCGCGCTCGCCGGTCACCATCTCCAACCAGTGCGTGGTCTTTGCCGAGACCGAGATCATCTCGCTCATCAACGACGGGAAAGACCTCGCGGACATCGTTGCAGGGCTCCACCGGGCCATGGCCCACCGGGTCGCCTCGCTGGCCCGGGGCATCGAGCTCGAGGGCGAGATCACCATGACCGGCGGGGTGGCGAAGAACCCGGGCATGTTCACGGCCCTCGAGGAGGCCCTGGGGGTGAAGCTGCTGAAGGTGGGCGTGGACCCGCAGATCATCGGGGCCCTGGGGGCCGCGGTCATGGCGCGCGAAATGGCGGGGGGCAGGGCATAGGCCATGGAGCTCTTCACCGACATCATCCGCCGGGTACGGGACTTCGTCGAAGCGATGCCGGAAAAACGCTGCTGGTCCGGGCCCCCCCTTCCCTCCTGGCCGGCCGGGGGCCGAAGGGGCATCGTCATGAAGGAGGACCTGGGCATTGAGCTGGGGAGCCCGGACGTGGAATCCGTGAGCAGTCTCCTGTGGACGGGCGACCCGCGCCAGGTCGCGGACGGACGCATCACCCTTATAGGTCCCGATTTCACCGAGACCCGCAAGCGGGCCCTGCCCTTCGGCAAGGTGGTCCTCGCCGGGGTGGAAGGCTTCACGGAGGAGAACACCTACGAGCGGCACCGGGACATGGACCTGCTCCGCTACGACCTCGACCTGAAGGGGTTCATGATCAGGGCGGTGCCCCAGTACCAGAAGGAGTGGTGCAGGGTCAGCGCCGAGGCCATACGGTCCGGGTTCTCGGCGCGCGATCTTGCCTCGTCGGTCATGCACCTGTTTGGCGACAGGGATTACGTCCGGTCCATCGAGGTGGTCGTGGTCACCTCCTCCCCCGCGGACGTGAGGGCCCTGCGGGACATCGTCGGGCCTGCCGCCAGGATCGTCGCTGCCATGGACAAGATGGCAGTGGAGATCGATGCCGACTGTGAGTCCTGCGAATACCAGGATGTATGTTCGGACGCGGACCAGCTCAAGGCGATGAGACGATCGATGCAGCACAAGAACAGGGAGGCCATGCATGCATGATACGAAAAGGATAGCGCTGTGCGGCAAGGGGGGCGTGGGAAAGACCTCCGTGGCCGCCATGATGGTGAAGATCCTGGGCAGGGGGAAACACAGGAAGGTCCTGGCCATCGACGCGGACCCGGCCTGCGGCCTGGCCGTGGCCCTGGGGGTGACGGTCCACAAGACGGTGGACGACATCAGAAGGGATCTCATATCCCGGGTCAGGAAGGGCGAGCAGCAGGCCGCACAACAGACCGTCAGGCAGCTCGACTACGAGATGTTCGACGCCCTGCACGAGCAGGACGGGTTTGCCATGCTCGCCATCGGGAGGCCCGAGGACGAGGGCTGCTTCTGCAGGGTGAACGCGCTGCTCAAGGACATCCTCGCGGACCTGGCCGGATCGTTCGACGTGGTGGTCATCGACGGAGAGGCGGGTGTGGAGCAGATAAACCGGAGGGTCATGAAGACCGTGGACCACCTGGTGATCATCTCGGACACCTCGGTCAAGGGCATCGGCGTGGCAGACGCCATAGCCCACGTGGCGAGGGACAACGGGGCGGTTGACTTCAGGAGCATGGGCCTGGTGCTCAACCGGGTGAGAAAGCCTTCGGAGGTGGACGAAATCAGGACACGGACCGGCCTGCCCATCTACGGCTGGGTCCTGGAGGACGACCTCATCCGGGACTTCGATTTCAGGGGGGAGTCCCTGGCGGGCATACCGGACACCTCGCCCAGCCTGAGCGTCGTTGCGGGCATCCTCGAGACCATGGGGCTGTCGCCCCGGGGGGACGCGTGAGATGAATGCGCTGCTGTCCTGCTCCACTCGATGGGCATGCACCGGAGGGATCACGGAATGACCATGCCGGCCGAGACCGTGCGCTTCTTCGAGGAGCTCCTGGAATACCCCCTGAACCGCCTCGTGGAACAGGCATCGCAGGAAGGCCGCATGGCCATCGGGTATTCCTGCTCCTTCGTGCCCGAGCCCCTGCTCATGGCGGACAGGCTCTTCCCGGTGCGCATGAGGGCGCCGGGCGTGGCGGGCACCGAGATCGCAGACATCTACATGTCCACGCTGACCTGCTCCTACACGCGCAGTCTCCTCGAATTCGCCTTTGACAACCGGTACGACCTGATCCAGGGGTGGGTCCACGTCCCGTCGTGCGCGCACATGCAGCGCTTCATCGACAACCTGGAATACCTCAGGAAGCCCGTATTCAGCCATGTCATCGACGTACCCCGCAAGGAGACCCCTTTCACCACGCAGTGGCTGGCCGCTGAACTCGGCATGCTCGCAACAAGGCTCTCGGACCATTTCGGGATCGACACGGGCGCCGCCTCGGTGGCACGGGCCATCGAGGAGTGGAACAGGTTCTGCCGTGCCGTGCTCCTCATCGGCGACCTGAGAAAGAATGAGCACCCCCCCATCACCGGCGCCGACTTCCACCGGATCGTCATGGCGGGCCTCGTATCGCCCAAGGATCTTGTCCTCCCGGCCATCGAGTCGCTCTACGCAGAGATTCAAAACCGGGAGGGGACCTTCCCCTGCCGCGCGCGCCTGATGCTGGTGGGGGCGCACCTCCACGACCCCGCACTCATCGGCATCATCGAATCGCAGGGCGGGCTCGTGGTGGCCGACCGGTTCTGCACCGGGTCCATCCCCGGACTCACGCCGGTGGAGACCGAGGGCGATCCCATCAGGTGCCTTGCGGAACATACCTTCAGGAAGACCCTGTGCCCCCGCATGATGGAGGATTTCGACCGGCGGCTGCAAACCATCATCGACACGGTCAGGGATTTCCGCGTGGACGGGGTGGTCATCGAGGTCATCAAGTTCTGCGACCTCTGGGGAGTGGATACCATGCCGCTGGTCGGCGCACTCAGGAAGGAGGGTATCCCGGTTTTGAAGATGGAGCGGGAATATGCCGCGGGCGGAGAAGGCCAGCTGCGCACGCGGGTGCAGGCGTTCATCGAGAGTCTGGGCAGATAACACCATGGAGAGAGGACCCCGAGGCGTGAAGAACATCACGGCAGACATGAAACACCTTTCCGCCGGTCTGAAGGAGACAGGCAGGAAACTCTGGTACAATTCCCTTGCGGAATACCTCGTCCGCACGCGGAATCCGAAAGACCTGGCCGTCTACATGAGGTACTGGGCCCTCAACTATGCGGTCATCGTGAAGTTCCTCATGGAGTTCGTCCTCGCCTTCGGCCCGGTGGGGTCCGTCCGGACCTTGCTCAGGCACCCGTGGATCCTGACCCTGCAGAAGGTGAACGCCCTCACGAGGCGTATCCTCCCCGGGAGGACCGGCCGCTATCACGAGGCGGTGTGCATGACCATGCACACCATCACCGCCGGGGTCGTGGAACTGCTCAGGGAGATGCTGTTCCACCCCGACCGACTGGTCATCAACGAGGACCTGGTGCCTCCGGACATCGCCCACGCCATGGGCCTGAGGTGCTACCAGCTCGAGGCCATGGGCATCATGCTGCCCCTGCTGGACCCGGAGGTATGCCTGAAGTACATCGACGAAGCGGAGAACGAGGGGATCAATCCCGACTCCTGCAGCCTGCCAAAGACGACCATGGGCATGGTCCTCAAGGGGCACCTGCCGAAGGGCATCGCCATGGTGAGCTCAAACCTCCCCTGCGACGCCGGCGCGGCGTCGTACACCTTCTTCCAGCGCGCCTACGGCGTGCCCGTCTACCGCCTCGACGTGCCGTACCGCTTCTACAACGATCGCGCGGTGGACCTCTTCGTCGAAGACGTGAAGGGAATGATCGCGTTCCTCGAGAAGCACACGACCGGCCGCATGGACTGGGACCTCTTCAGGCGGATGTGCGAGAACCGCAATCGCATGCTGGAACTGGAGCGGGAGCTGTGGGACATGCTCCGGGTGAGGCCTGCGCCCCTTGCCTCGGAGGCGGTCTGGATGAGCCATCTCTGGCACTTCAACGTGACCCCGGAGTGCGAGGATTCGGCGAGACATTTCGAGCGCCTGGTGCAGCTGGCCCGGCAGAACCTCGAGGAACACTTACCGGCCACACTCAACGAGCGGTATCGGGCGGTGTGCTGGAATCCGCCCTTTCTCCACTTCCCGGACATCTTCAACTGGGCGGAGCGCACCTACGGCCTGACCCTCCTGAACGACAGCATGAGCTACAACCACCTCGGCCCCATCGACACCTCCACGCCCGAATCCATGCTGCGCGGCTGGAGCAGGGTCGTCATGCAGGGCCCCATGGTCCGCCACACCCGGGGGCCGGCGGAGAACTACCTCGACGACATCTTCCGCATGGTGAAGCAGTTCGACCTGGACATGGTCTGGGTGGCCAATCACGTGGGATGCAAGAGCGGCCAGGCCATGAACGGCATCCTGCGCGAGAAGTGCCGCGAGAAAGGCATACCGCTCCTGATCCTGGATTACGACCTGAGCGATCCGCGCATCGTCTCCCGTGACAACATGATGCGGCAGGTGGAACACTTCATGGAGAATGTCATGAAGGCGGAACGACTCGATCACCAGGCGCGGGGAACCCACAGAGAAGACGGGGAGGCGAGGATATGGCACAAAGATACTTCGGCGGGTGCGACGTAGGGTCCACCACGGGCAAGGCGGTCATCATCGACGAGGGGGGCGCCATGCAGGCGTCCGTGATCATCCCGAGCGAGATCGACCCGGAGCTGACATCCAGGCTCGCCCTCGAGCAGGCCTGCGCGAAGGTCCCGGGGCTCGGCGGCCACAAGAACCTGGCCTATCTCATCGGTACCGGGTACGGCAGGAACGAGGTGCCCTTTGCCAGCGAGAACATCTCCGAGATCAGCTGCCATGCCATGGGGACGTTCTCCTGCAGTCCTGACATAAAGACCATCGTGGACATCGGTGGACAGGACGTGAAGGCCATCGCCATCGACGACAGGGGAGCGGTTTTAGAGTTCGCCATGAACGACAAGTGCGCCGCAGGCACGGGACGGTTCTACGAGGCCATGAGCAGGGTTTTCCGCATGGACATCGAGGCGTTCTCCGCGCTCTCCCTGAAGGCGGGCAGGGTGATCCCCGTAACCTCCCAGTGCAGCGTGTTCGCCGAGAGCGAGGTCATAAGCCTCCTGGCGAAAAGGAACCCGCCCGAGGAGATCGCGGCCGGCATCCAGGCCGCCGTGTCCAAGCGGTGCTTCACCCTGCTCAAGCGCATCGGCATGCGCCCCAGGGTGACGGTCACGGGCGGGTGCGCCAAGAACAGGGGCCTCATCAAAGCACTCTCGAAGATGCTCGCCATGGAGGTGGCCGAGCTCCCGGTGGACCCGCAGATCATAGGGGCCCTGGGGGCTGCGGTGTACGCACGGCAGCGCTCGAACGGGATAGGCGGTTGAACACGCCTCGCGGTATCACCTATTCCAGCGACCGCAGGTAGGTCTGCAGGTTGACCCGCCGGTTCTTGATCTTCAGCTTGGAGCGGATGTTGTCCCGGTGGAAGTCCACGGTGCTGGGGGCGATATTCATGAACTCTGCGATCTCCTTGGTCTTCTTCCCCTGCTTGATGAGATTGACCACCTGTATCTCGCTGGGGGTCATTTCCACCAGGTCGCGGGAGACGCTCTTCAGCAGGGGCTGGACGATATCGTTCAGGTTCTTGGTGATCACCTCCACGTAGGCCATCTGCTTCGGGGAGAGCCCGCTGTTCTGCAGCTTGCTCAGGGCGGGCATCACCAGCTCGCCCACGTTCCTGCGCACGGCGTCCTCCAGCTTGAACCTCGTCTCGTCCTTCTTCTCGAGGAGCACCTGCAGGGCGATGTTCGTTCTCTCAAGGGTCGCGTTGGTCTGCATCAGCTCCGCGGTCCGTTCCTTCAGGAGGGCATCGAGCCGCTCGTGCATCTCCTTTGCCTCGGTGATGTCCCTGCCGAATCCGCAGAACCCCGTGGGCCTGCCGGCCGCATCGGTCAACAGGAGGACGGAGAGCTCGAGCTGCCTGAGAGCCCCCCGCCTGTCCCTGATGGCGCACTCGATCCCCTTCGCGGACTGGCGGGTCAGGTACACCCGATGGAAGACATCGAACACGGCCCTGGCATCGGATTCATCAAGAAACTGCCGGTAGTTCATCCCGATGAGCTCGGGCCGGGAGTACCCGGTGATGTCTGCAGTGGCATCGTTGCAGGAGAGGAGGTTGCCCGCGAGATCAAACTCGCCGTAGGCCTCCCTGATCGTTTCGATGATATGCCGATACTTCTCCTCGCTCTTACGGAGCCGTATCTCCGCCTCCTTGCGCAGGGTACAGTCCCTCGCCACGCCCACGATGCCGATGGCCTTCTCCCTCTCGTTGCGGTAGAATCGGGCCGAGGCCTCCAGCCAGATCGTGTGCCCGTCCTTGTGGTACATCTGGAAATCGATGGTCCTGGAGTCGGAAACCTTCCGCTTCTCCTTCTCGTATTCCTGCAGGAAGACCTGCTGGATCTCGGCCATCCCCTCCTGCGTCACGAAGCGGTCCAGCCTGGTGCCAACAGCCTCCTCCGGCGTGTATCCCGTGACGAGTTCCGAGGACGGGCTCACGTATTCGAGGCGGAAGGTCTTGAGGTCGAGCACCCAGATGATGTCCGTGATCCGGTTCGCCAGGAACCGGTACCTCCTGTCGTTCTCCAGCAGCAGCTTCTTGGCGTGGCTTCCGGTGCTCTTTCTCGTTGTCTGGATGGGCCCGGTCATGAGCGCTCCTTCAAGGGGGGGGCCGCAAAGGTTTTCCATGGGGGGTATCTCCCCCAATTCCCCCCATATATTTTCCCTGTTGTCATCTGCATATATCAATCTATATTAATCTTATTGACATATTTTAATATTTTATGAGTCCCAGGTCCAGAGCAATCCTTGTGGATCGCGGCAAGAGGCGGCACTGTCTGTCAGGTGATCGTGCCGCAACCATCTATCAAGGAGGAGGCGTGATGAGACTGTTCAGGATGCTATTGGTTATCGGGATGGCGGGGGGGTTGGCCCTGGGGACGATCGGATGCTCGTTCGATTTTCACAATCCAACGGCAACGGAATGGGATGTCCAGATCATCGGTGATTCGGTCTTCGACCTCTCGGGCGAGATCCAGACATACCTGAAGACCCTGTCCGGCAAGATGTACAAGGACCGGTCCGTGAGCGGCGCCAAGATCGCGGCGATCCAGAGCCAGATGAACACGGCCCTCGGCAGGACGACGCTCAAGACCCTCATCGCCGACGGCGGGGCCAATGACATCCTCCAGGGCAGCATGGACTGCGATTCCGACCCGCTGACCTCAGGGTGCCTGGATGTGCTCAACTACGTCGGCGACAAGATGGAGGCCATGCTCTACACCATGTACACCAAATCGCCCAACGACTGCGTGTGGCTCGGCTACTACCACGTGAAGGGCAGCGAGATCGAGAAGAACGAGGCCATCGACTACACCTATGACTGGCTCTACCCTGGCATCTTCGGTACCGTCTACTCCGGCTTCAAGGCGACCCTCGTGGACCCGAGGGCAGTCATCCTGCCCACGGACATCAAGTCGGACGATATCCACCCCACATCCAGCGGGTCGCAGAAACTGGCCAACCTGATCTGGAACGCCATGGTGGCAGGGAACATGTACCGCTAGGTTTTGAGGCGCCCGTCCTGGAGGCAGTGTCCCATGGCGCTGCCTCCAGGCATGCATGGGGGGGCGCTTCGGATTCATGCGATTGCCGGTCGCAGCTGGCAGGCCGATGTGACCGCACTGGAAATCTGATCATTACTATGGCATCGAGAAGATCGGAACGATGAAGAAAAACCACGCGATATCTGTTGCCGTCGGCATCCTTCTCCTGGGAGCCGGTCTGTATCTCTACCACGCCGGAGCCGTCCCTGATATCTCAGAGGGCCCCGTCAAGCCTTCATCCCCGCAGCAAGCCGTTCATAACCGGGCAATTGCTGATCATACCCCGGACCGGATCGAGGCTGCCCCCAAGAGCCGGGAACCCCAGGCGGAGGTGTACCATCCAAAGGACATCGAGGACATCAAGAGGCAGATCTACGACCTCAACATCGAGACCGTGGAGGACATCCCTCTGCTGGACCGCGTGATTCAGACGGGAAACGCGCCCGTACAGGAGTACTGGAAGGGCGACTGGGTGAGCGTGGACGACAACAAGGAAGACAAGAACGGCTTCTACCTGCAGCCCCAGGCGGACGGAACCTTCATCTACTTCCCGGACGAGAACTCCACCCGGACGTACACCTTCTTCGAGACCCCCAAGACCTACACCTACGACCCGGTGAGGAGGGAGTTCTCCTGGCAGCTGGACTATTACGGCAAGACCATCACCCACAGGGCGAGGTTCGTGAACGAGGACGTCCTCGTGACCATGCTCATCAGCGGGGAAAAGGTTACTCTGGACATCTACACCAGGGGCACCGGGGTCCAGAGGGACATCTCCAGCACCGATTATTAGCCGTGCCCCTGCCGCGCGTACGGTTCTCCACATCTGTCAGTCGGTCACTTTGCCGAGCACCCGGATGATGAACTCTGGCCTGGCAGGGTTGTCCGTCTGCACATAGATGGTGTCGCGGATCACGCCGGGGGTTTTCCGGATGTTTCTGGCCGTGACGAGATAGCCCTTCTTTCCGCCCCGCGTCGTCTCCCTGTACCCATACGTGATGTCCTGAGCCTTCTTCGCCTTCACACCGGTGATCCTGAACGGATACTCACTGGTGGGAATGACCACGGACGACCCTTCGATGGGGGTACGGAGGGACCCCGACAGCATGATGGTGTGCTCGGAGATGTCGGCGAACTTCTTCACGTAGCAGGAGACGTCAATGGTCCACTCCGGATTTTCGGGATCGTTCGTCAGCATGTGGATGGTGCCCTGGATCTCCTCGCCCCCGCGGCGCTCGGTGAGGAGCACGGTCTTGACGACACCCTCCTGGCCCGGCAGTATGTGGTCGCTGTATGCCTCCACAAGGCTCCCGCAGCATGCCTTCACCTTCTTCAGTTCCAGGACCTGCTTCGACGTGTTCCTGACGATGAAATCGTGCTTCACCAGGTCGAATTGCAGGACGGGTTCGAAGACGTAGCGGCTCTTTGGCGAGTCCACGATGGATTTTGAATACACCGGCTTTTCAGGGAGTCCGAAGTAAAAGACGGTCCCGGGCCCCTCTTGCTTTGGTGCGTTCTCCTTGACCGAACCCCAGCCCCAGGCGATGACAAGGGCACCCATGAGCACGAAAAGACCTGCAAGGACGAGTTTCTTCTTCATGACGCCCCCTTTTCCATCAGGACCCGACACCCCAGTAAGAGGGCCGGCCGTATACCATGGAATCGTCCGGACATGCCCTGTGGTGATCTCTTCAGGCATCCTGGACAGTTGTAGGATATAATGTACAGAAGCTTCTGGCAATACCGTAGTATATGGCAGCGCGTTCGGGCGAAGACACCATCGGATTGTGACCCATGAGCGCCGCGGTTGCTTTTCCCCCGGGGCATGCCTATTCTTTCCTGGGAACAGGGGATCTGTGCATGGCCATAACCTACCGCCCGGCAGCCGAACACGACATCCAGGCCGTATCGGATGTGTACTGGGCGTCCATCCTGGATGTCTACAAAAGGCACGGGTTCGATGCACAGCATGACTCCCTGCCCGTGAACCCCTTCTACGCCTTTGCGCTGCAGGAAGAGCCGCAGGGGTTCTTCGTGGCGGTGGATGGGGGAAAGGTCGTGGGGGCCACCATCAGCTGGGTGAGGGAATCGTTCTGGTTCCTCTCCCATCTCTTCGTGCTCCCGGACTTCCAGGGCAAGGGTATCGGCCATTCCCTGTTGGAACGGACCATGAACTACTGCAGGACCGCCAACTGCGCGCACCGGGCGGTGATCACCATGGCCTTCAACCCGGTCTCCGTTTCCCTGTATCTGAAGAACGGCCTCTACCCGGTGGAAGACATCTACCTCATGCACCTGGGCACGCAACGGGAGATGCCCTCCCCAGGGAAACACCGGGGGAATCTCCAGGGCGCCATTCACCTCTCCGAGCGTCAGCAGGAAGATCTGGCCGTCATTGACAGGGAAGTCCTCGGCACGTCCCGGGAGCGTCACCACCGGTTCTTCCTCACGGACCGCATCGCCACGGGCTACCTCATCAGGTACAGGAACAGGCCCGCGGCCTATGTCTACCTCTGGCCCGACGGCCGCATCGGGCCTCTGGCAGCGCTGAAGGATGTGCCGTACAAGGAGCTCCTGAAGCTCATCGTCCGGCATGCCGGGGAAGGTCACCCCTCCCTCGCCCTGATGGTGCCCGGCAGCAACCGCGCGGCGCTGGAAACGGCATTCTCACTGGGGTTCACGGTCCGCATGCCCTATGTGCTCCTGGCCTCCGAGCGGTTCGGCTCCCTGGACAGGTACCTCTTCCACTCGCCCGGGATGATGTGATGGCGGACGGCTCACGGGAGGACCCGGGCAGATGCATCGGGCCATGGCGAAAATCGCCTTTCCGTGGTAGAGACACGGACACAGAGGTTTCCATGCAGACACGGCCCACCGTTCTCAGTATGTGTATCACCGTCCTCCTGTTGACCCTCTTCGGCCCGGGGGCATGGATGGAGGTCCGCTCGGGCAAGGTGGCAGAGGTCAGGATCGGGAACATCCTGCCCCTTTCCGGACCGACTGCAAACGCGGGCAGGCAGTGCAGGGCGGCCATCGAGCTCGCCACCGACTCCATCAATGCCGCAGGAGGCATCAAGTCCCTGGGCGGGGCCAGGCTGGTGAACGTCTGGGCCGACAGCAGGGGCGAGGCGGCCTTCGGCATCACGGCGGCCGAGCAGCTCATCACCACCGACAAGGTGGCCGTCATCTCCGGGGCGTGGAATTCGGCGGTCACCTACCCCACCACGCAGGTGGCTGAGAAGGCCAGGGTTCCCTACGTGGTCCCGGTCTCGGTGCGGGACAGCATCACGGAGCGCGGCTTCAAGTACACCTTCCGCATCGCGCCCAAGGACAGCTGGCGCTCCCGGGACCAGTTCCGGTTCCTCAAGGACATGCGCAAGGCGGGCGGCGCGAAGATCGAGACCGTTGCCTTCGTGTTCGAGGACGGTCCCTGGGGCATGTCCATGAAGGACCAGTGGGCCCGGCTCGTCGTATCCGATGGTTATAAGGTGGTCCTGGCGGTGCCGTATGCGAGCACAGCAGGCGACATGACCGAGACGGCCCTGAAGATCAGGAACGCCCGGCCAGACGTGGTCCTGCTCGCGTCCTTCACCCAGGACGCGGCCTTGCTGGCGGTTGCCATGTCGGCGCTGAACGTCAGGGTCAAGGCGGTGGTGGCCAGCGGCGGGGGACACGCCTCTCCCGCCTTCCTCAAGAAGGCGGGCAAGGCGTGCGAGTACCTCTTCGACACCTCGGGGTGGGAGCCCGACATGAACCGCCCGCAGATCGGTGCCATCAACGCCGAGTTCAAGAAACGGACGGGCTTCGACCTCAGTGCAGAGACCGTGGACGCCTTTGCCTCGGTCTATGTCATCGCGAACGCCCTGGAGCAGGCGGAAACCATCGACCGCGAAGACATCAGGGACGAGCTGGCCGGCACCGATTTGTGCCGGGGCACGGGCAGGCCCGGCATCGACATCCTGGCATACCGGTGCATCGAGTTCGACAAGACGGGCCAGAACGAGAACGCGGGCTACGTGGTCACCCAGTTCCGGGACGTGGACGGCACCATGGAGCGCGTCACCGTGTGGCCCAGGGAAGCCGCCCGGAAGGGGTTTGCACCAGTGTTCCCTGCGCCGTGACAGGAGAGATGCCCCTGACCGCGTACACCATCACGCCCAAACCCCGGGTATCCGCGCCCGGCAGAACCTGCAGGCATTCCCCTCTAGGTTGTTGACCGGCATGAAGTAGCCCCTGCGCTCGATGAGGAGCCTGCCGCAGGCATGGCAGTAGGTGTTGTTCCCCTCGTGGGAGGGAATGTTGCCCACGTAGACGTACCGGATCCCCTCCTGCATGGCCAGCGATCGGAACCGCTCGATGACTGCTATGGGCGTGGGCGGGAGCCGGTCAAGCCTGTACTTGGGGAAGAACCGCAGGAAATGGAGCGGGTGATCCTGGCCTACGTTTCTGACGATCCAGCCGCACATGCGTTTGGTCATCTCTTCGTCATCGGTGTATCCCGGCACCACCAGAGTGGTGATTTCCAGGTGCACCCCGCGCTCGTGCAGGGTCTTCAGCGTGGAGAGCACGGGCTCCAGCCTGGCGCCGTTGAGCTTCCGGTACACCTCGTCGCTGAACGACTTGAGGTTGATGTTGGCGGCATCCAGTACCGTGCAGAGCTTCAGCAGCGGCTTCGGATTGATGTAGCCGTTGGATATGAACACGTTGGCGATGCCGGCGCTGCGGGCCGCCTGGGCCGTGTCGAACATGTACTCGTAGAACGAGATGGGCTCAGAGTAGGTGTAC
>CAZNGL010000002.1:0-68426 GCA_964572405.1 uncultured Bacteriovoracaceae bacterium | reverse complement strand
CTTCCCGGGTTCTATTATGTACGCTTAAATTTGTTATGAAGGAGGTTTTTCATGAACAAGGTCAGAACAATGGTGTGGTGTGTCCTTATCCTGGCGTGTTCCCTCAGCCTTTCCCTGTATGCCGCCCAGGGGGTGATCAATGTGAACACGGCGACGGTCGAACAGCTCATGATGCTGCCCGGCATCGGGGAAAAGACGGCCAAGGCCGTGGTTTCATACCGCCAGGCCAACGGTCAGTACAAGTCCATCGATGATGTGGCCAAGGTCAAGGGCATCGGCAAGAAGAAACTGGACAAGATCCGGCAGCACCTCGCCCTCCAGGGGGCCAACACCTATCTGCCCGATGCCCCCCGGAGCCAGGCGCAGGGAAAGGCGTCGAAATCCAAGTCGTAACTCGAATACCCCGCATGTATCCCGGTGCCGCCGACGGCGGCACCGGGACGCTCACGAGGCCTTGAAGGGCGAGACCTTTTTCAGCTCGGTGAAGAGTCTCTTTTCCTCGCTGCTCAGCCGCTTCGGGGTGACGATCCGTATCTGGGCGAAAAGGTCTCCCCGGTGCGCCAGGCCTTTGCCCTTGAGGCGCAGACGCTGACCTGAAGATACCCCGGGCGGTATCTTCAGGTTGAGTTTCCCGTCCGGGGTCACGATCTCGGCGGTGGTTCCCAGGGCTGCGTCCCAGGGGGCAAGGGGGACATCCACCACGATGTCGGAACCCTCCAGCTTGTACCTGTCGTCAGAGGCCAGCCTGATCCTGAGGAACAGGTCACCTGAGCCGCCGGGTCCCTGGTTGCCCTGTCCGGCGAGGCGGATCCTCATGCCGTCATAGGCGCCCTGGGGGATCTTGACGTTGAGTCTCTTCTCCCCCGATGGCCCCTGGACGAGGATCTCCTTCGTGCCGCCGTGGTGTGCGTCATCCAGGGTGATGGAGATCTCCGACTCCAGGTCTCCCCCCCGGGCGGCAGACTGGCGCCCGGCGCTGCGGCCCATGCCGATGTCACCGAACAGGGACTCGAAGAAGTCGGAGAACCCGCCAGGGCCGCGGCTACCTCTTGCGCCGGGACCGAAGTCAAAGGTGAAGGTCCTGCCTCCCTGGCGTCCCGAGCGTGCCCCGAAGATGTCGCCGAAGATGTTCTCGAAGTCCGGGGGCGGTCTGAAGGACTGTCCATCCTGCCAGTTGCTGCCCAAGGCGTCGTAGCGCTGACGCTTCTCCGGATCGCCCAGGACTTCATAGGCCTCGTTCACTTCCTTGAAGCGTTTCTCTGCCCCCGGATCGTCCTTGCACATGTCCGGATGGCAGTCACGGGCGAGCTTGCGGTAGCGCTTCTTGATCTCGTCCTGGCTGGCGTTCCGCTCCACCCCGAGCACCTTGTAGTAGTCCTTGTACTCCACCGCTGCACCTCAGATGGGTTGTCTTCCCTAACGTAGGGATGTTCAGGGGAAAAATCAATATACTCGACGAGGGTCGGGGACGTCCTTCGGAACGGGTACGGTCAGTCCCGCTCCATGGCCTAGAAACGGTTCGACACCTGGCCCATGATCTGGTCAGGTATGTCAGCAAGCTCGGCAGTGCAGAACCCTGTCTTCCTGAGATCCTTCACGGCATCGTCGAGATACCGCTGGGCCTTATCCCTGCTCATGCGCAGGATCTCCGGGCTCAGCTCCGACATGAGATACTGCCTGTGCTCCTCGGGAGTCTTGAGGGATGCAGCCTTCCGAAGCACCTCGGGGCGCTGCCGGAAGAGCAGGACCAGGGGCAGGGTGGACTTGCCCTCCAGGATGTCGTTGAAGGCATCCTTGTTGTCACCCTTGTCGGGGCAGAGGTTGATGATGTCATCCACGATCTGGAACGCCATGCCGATCCCCCTGCCGTAGGATGCCACGGCATCGAGGACCTCCCCCGTCAGCCCGGCGAGGATGGCGGGGCCCATGCTGCACAGCTCGAAGAGCGATGCGGTCTTGAGATAGATGATGTCCAGGTACACGTCCAGGCTGTCGTGGAACGCCCTGGCGTGCTCGAGTTCCCTGAGCTCGCCCTCCGCCATCTTCTTGATGGTCTGCACCATGCACAGGGCGAGGCGCATGTTTCCCAAGGCGCACATGGTCTCGATGGCCGATGCAGAGATGAAATCGCCTGCGAGCAGTGCGGGCTTGTCCCCGAAAACCTGGTTGGCAGTGGGGCGCGATCGGCGGATCTCCGTGCCGTCCACCACATCGTCGTGCAGCAGGCTGGCCGTGTGCATGAGCTCCACCGTGCAGGCAAAGGGCATGAAGTCCTCGGGTTGAAGCCCCACCGCGGCTCCTACGAGGGCCACGGTCTTCGGACGCAGCCGCTTCCCACCGGAGTCGAGGATGTATCTGCCGATCTCGCCGGTATAGGAAGAAGAGCTGTTGAGGATCTCCTTGAGCTGCCGTTCAAACTCGTGGTTCATCCCAAGAGCTATAACAGACGGGGTATGCGAAGGCAACGACAACGTGCCGTCCCGTCCCATGCTGCGTGAACCCTGTACCCCCGCCGATGGTCCTTGCCAGCATGCCTGAAATATTCTATACATGGGGCGTTGAGCGCACCAGGATACGTCGGCACTCCGCCGGTTTTTATAAGGGTTTTCGCCGTTACAGAAAAGGCACCCCCCTCAACCCGGTGGAGCGCCGGGTCGATAAGGACCACTGAACCACCCAATCCTTGAGATACCGGGAGGCGCATATGAAAAGGTCTTTCATCCTCATCATCGTCGTGGCGGCCTTGCTGCTCGGCTGCGAGTCCAACACGCTCGGCACCATCGCCGACGACTCGGGTACGGACGCCGACATTGCAGAGGCACGGATGGCCCTGGACGACGGGAACTATGACAAGGCCATTTCCCTGGTCGAAGACGACTACAACCCCGCTTCGCCGGACATGGAGATCGCGTCCATCCTGGCATCGGCCTACATGGGAAAGGCCGGCCTCGATCTCACCTATGCCCTGGAAAACATCGGTGACTCTGAACGCAGCAACTTTGACACCATCGCCTCGGCCCTGGCGCTGAAGGTCATTGACCAGGGGTATCCCGCTTCGGCCCAACTCGCAGGATCCAAGGCCGTGCCGGGTGCATCCGCTGCCTGGTACATCACCCGAAGCTCCATCGACGATCTCCTGGGATACCTGGAACAGGCCCAGGAGGTGCTCATGGTCCTCATTGCCCATGCCGAGGACAGAGGCATGGACCCGGATGATGACGCCACGGTGCAGCTTGGCCTGGCCTCGGCCCTGCACTTCATCATGGAGGTGGGTTCCGTGGTGAGCGATGTTCTCGATTCCAACGTCCCCGTCAACCAGAAGGCCTACCAGGAGGTCTTCCCCGAGGACACGGACTGGACGGGGCTCCTGGACCAAACCACGGCGTATCTGGAAACGCACCCCGAAGACCTCACTGCCCTGAAAACGGACCTTCTGAACATCTATGGGGCTGTGCAGACCCTTGCAGAAAACATCGGCCGCGGCGAAGACATCACCGAAGAACTCGACGGCTTCGTCTGTGACCTGCTCGGCCTTCCCGAAGGGAGCTCCGATCAGGCCGTGACAAGTGCCATCAACTCCTATACCGCGCAGGATATCACGGAATTCGTCAATGATACCCTGCTCATGTACGAATGAGAGGGGAGGATTCCATGAAGAACCGCCTGTTCTGGGTGATGCTCCTGTGCTGCATGTCCATACCGGGTATGGCTGCCGAGTACCCCTACATCTACAAGGGCATCCGGCCCATGGGCATGGGAGGCGCCTTTGTCGCCGTCTCGAACGACGCCAACGCCCTGTTCTACAACCCCGCAGGCCTTGCGGACATCGGCAGCATACGGGGGGCCATCTTCCCCCTGGAGATTGAATTCAGCGAGAAGTCGTGGGACATGTATCAGGACGCAGCGGACGTGGACTTCGACAGCGAGGCAGAGACCGCACAGTTCCTGCGCGACTACATCGGGGAAACGGCCCACTTCGGGCTCTCCCTCGTGCCATCGTTCTCCATGCCCCGCTTCGCGTTCTGCGCCTTCGGGAGCGCACACTCCGACATCACTGCCCATGACCGGCAGTACCCCAAGCTCGAGGTGCAGGGAATCCTGGATTACGGGCTCGGCGCCGGATACGGCCACCCTCTCCTCGACGACTCGCTCCTCATCGGTGCGAGCCTGAAATTCGTAAGACGCCAGAGCATATCCGAGATCTACACGGTGACCGACATCGCGGACAGCGACTTCGACGAGAGGATCGAGGATGACCTCGAGGACGGGAGCGGCATCCTCCTGGACCTCGGTGTCATCTACAGGCTCGCGAGCATCGGACTGGGCGACACAAAGGTCGGCGTCTCCGCCAGCAACCTCATCGGGTCCAAGCTCGCAGACGCCGAGGACCTGGATGATCACGTGGACATCGGCATTGCCCAGGACCTGGACCTGAAGGTGACCAAAGTCACCCTGGCCTTTGACTACATCGACATCTTCTCCCAGCTGGGCACAGACGACGATATCGCCAAGCGCATCAGGATGGGGGCCGAGTGCGAGCTCATGAAGTTCCTCGAGCTGAGGGCGGGTGTGTACCAGGGCTACTTCACCGCAGGGCTTGGCCTTGACGGACGTGTCGTGCGGCTCGACTTTCTGACCTATGCAGAGGAGATCGGAACGTATGCGGGCCAGAAGGCCGACCGCCGGTATGCCATGCGCTTCTGGGCAGGGTTCTAGTGGTCAGTCCCTTCTGATCCGCCCGATGATTCCGGTGGTGGAAAAACCCTCCTCAAAGGGGATGGTCAGCACCTCTCCGCCCGCTGCGCGTACCACGTCTGCGCCCACGATGTCCTGAACGGCCCAGTCTCCCCCCTTTACCAGGACATCCGGCCGGATACGATCGATGAGACGCAACGGCGTATCCTCGCCGAAGAGCACCACATGGTCCACGCTCGAGAGCGCTCCGAGTACGGCCGCTCGCGCATGCTCGGTGTTCACCGGGCGGCCCTGCCCCTTGATCCGCCTCACAGACTCGTCCGAGTTGAGCCCCACCACCAGGCAGTCTCCCAGGGAGCGGGCCCTGGCCAGGTAGGTGACATGACCTGCATGAATGATATCGAAGCAGCCGTTGGTGAAGACCACCCTCATACCCCGCGCCCTCTTCGTCGCGAGGATGTCACAGAGCTCATCGAGGCCTGCAAGGGTGGGATATGCGACCAGTTCCTCCGGGAACCGGCGGCCCGCCAGGCGCGCCGTGTACCTGCCGAGCTCGAGGTATGCGGGGAGCAGGTCGGGGAATCTACCCCTGAGGGCATCCACATGGGCCCGTACCGTGGACCAGTCGCCCCGCGTCACAGGACCCGTCAGGGCCTTGCCGCCCTGGGCTTCTACGTTGGCAAGGGTCCCCCTGACCAGCGGCATGAGATGCCCGAGCGAGAGGCCGGTCGACGCAATCACCTGTGATGCCTGATCCATGAGTGCCACCAGGTAGTTCGATGCCATGACGGCGGAGGCGTGGTAGAGGACCTTGTTTTCCCGCGAGATCGGGATCATCTCCACGCCCAGGGATGCCGCTATCATACGGGCGGCCTCTCCGGCACCCCGGGTCCCCTCGAAGGTGAACAGGCTTCCCTTGAGGATCTGTCGTGCCCGTGTGGCATCGGGTATGGACTGCAGGGGGTGGAGGCTGCCCACCTCGGCCCCCTGCTCCGACAGGGCGGAGAGTTCTTCGGAGGTCAGCAGGCCGCTCAGGTGGAGGAACACGATCCCCCTGCACGCCCCTTCCCAGGTCCTGGCGATCCGGAGGGAGACCTCACGGATATGACCGTCGGGCACCGCGATGAGCACCACCTGGGCCCCGCCGGGAGATGCGGGGGGCGTGCCGGTTACCGGGATACCAAAGGCTTCCTGCTTCGATGACACCGCCCAGACGGGCGAATGTCCCGCGTCCCGGAGCATGGCGAGCATTGCCCCGCCCACCCTGCCGAGGCCGACGATGCCGAAGCTATATCTCATCCATCAACCCCTGGGCCTTGATGTGCTCGTAGCGTTCCCAGTCCATGGCGAACGCCCGCTCATCCATGGTCTGCAGCACGATCCGCTTGTACTGCTCGTCCTCCACATAGCGGTGAAGCTTCTTCGTGATGGGGTAGATCTGCTCCGAGGGCCGCCACTTCACCCGGGCACCGGTGCGCCTGTCGAGCAGGCAGTCAAAGGCGATGGCAAAGGAAATCTCGGCCAGGGGCCTCCCCGTGATATCCCGGAGCACGGCCTGCATGATGCCCGCATCCACGGGGGAAAAGAATGCGTACATGCGGTCGTAGATCTCCGTGTAGAGGCGGGAATAGATTGCGGCCGAATGGAAGTACTCCGGCACGTCCACGATGGCGTCCTTGCCGGTGAGCTTCCCGAGCTTGTAGAGAAAGTCCTGCATGTTCTTCAGCCCACCCAGGCCCGGGTACTGCTGTCCTGGGAGTCTCGGCTTGTCCGGAGTGAACTGCGCCCTCGGGTCCTGCAGGGCGACCCATTCGATGAGAAGCATGGACAGGCCGCCGGAGAAGTCGTACGCCGGGACAAAGTTCTCCTTCGGCCTGAACACGCCCTCCCGCACCACCAGCTCGATGAGACGCGAATCGCTCTGGTCGGAGTCGAAGTTCACGTAGAGCCGGGAGGTGTAGTCGTCCTGCCTGACGACGTTCACCACCAGATTACGGTATCCCCTCCTGTGGAGGATGCCGATCATGCCGGTCCTGTCGAGCATCTCCATGAGCGTTCGCTCTTCGTACCTGCCCATGAAGAGCGAGGAGGCGAAGGGGTCGTTCTTGTTCACGGGCTGCGTGGCCACAGAGTAGGTGATGTCTTCCAGGTACCGCGGATCCTTCTTGCCCGGCTGTCTCAAGGGGCTCATGCAGGGATCCTCCCCACGCTGGCAAAGAGCACATAGTCCGCCCCTGCCCTCTTCAATGAACCACAGACCTCCCGGGCGGTGTACCCGGTGGTGACCACGTCGTCCACCACCATGACCGCCCTGCCAGCCACACCCTGCGCACGGAATGCGCCTCGAATGTTGCGTTCCCTCCCCTGCCGGGTGAGCCCCACCTGCGGGGGCGTGCCCCGAAGCTTCTTCAGGATGCCGTACCCCACCGGGACGCCGGTCATGCCCGAGAGCTCCCGCGCGAGGATCGCGGACTGGTTGTACCCCCGTGACACCATCCTGCTCCAGTGCAGGGGAACGAAGGTGATCACGTCGCAGTTCCGGACATCCGCGCCCACCAGGTCATAGAGCATTCGGGCGAGGAACCCCTTGTAGTACGTGGCATCGGCATACTTGAAGGCATGGATCATGTCCTTCAAGGGTCCTGCGAAGAGCGCGGCGCTCGCCAGCCTGTCGTACGGCGGCGGGTCGACCTGACACCGCAGGCAGGGGCCTTCGGATGCAGACGGGCTGCCGCACACCTTGCAGACCGGCCGGGGCACCGGTTCCACCAGGGAGGCACACCGAGGACACACCCCAGAGATATGGTCTTTGGTGCAGGCTCCGCACACGAGGCATCGGACAGGGAAGACATGGGAGAAGATGCGCCGGAGCATGGCAGGAGCATATCACATCACCGCGAGCGGCCACAACAGACAAAGCCCCTCCCACGATCATCGCGCCGCGGCAGGGGACCGGTTCTTCAACGGTTGTAGTAGTTCTTGTAGTACTTGTATTTCTTGTAGGTGTACTTCTTCACGGGCAGCTCGTCCACGGCGTTGAGCACCGTGCCGATGATCTTCTCCTTGGGGAGCGCCTCCAGGGCCATCTTGAACTCGGCCTCCCTGGTGTACCGGTACCGGACCACCATGACGATGCCGTCCACCACGTCGGAGAGGATCTTGGGGTCCACGGTGGCCTGGATGGGCGACGTGTCGACCACGATGAACCAGTCCCCCTCCCGGGCCGCGAGGCTCTGGATGAGTGCGCCGGTCTTGCGCGACTCCAGGAGCTCGGAAGGGTTGGCAGGGGGTTCCTTGGCAGCGGGCAGGATGGTGAGCTTGTCGATGGGGGTGCTGATGAGGCACTCCGAGATGTCGGCCTTGCCCTGCAGGATCTCGCTCACCCCCTTGGAGTGGGGGTACTTGAAGAGCTCGTGCAGGGAAGGCTTCCTCAGGTCGCAGTCCACGAGCAGGACCTGCTGGTCTTCCCCCTTTGCGATGGCGATGGCGAGGTTCGACGAGATGACGCTCTTGCCCTCCCCGGGCAGGGCGCTCGTCACCATGATGATCCTGGGTACCGGCCTGTCGGACATGTGGAAGATGTGGGTCCTGAGCTTGCGGATCTGCTCGGCCGTGTACGAATAGGGCATGTGGTGCATGTAGAGATGGTCGTCGAGTGGCCCAAGGGCGCCGCCTTCAGCGGTCAGCTCGTGTTCCTGCTTTTCCAGTGCCTTCAGAATGTGCATCGTCTATCCCTCCACGCTCACCTTCACCGACCGCGCATAAAGAAATCCCTTGCCCTTGAGCTCGCCGGCATAGGCATCGGACTCATCGAGGCTCGGGAACGTCCCGATGGTGACACGGTACCAGGTATTCCCGTTGGCATCCAGAAAGGGGTACACGGTGGCCTTGAACCCCTTCTTCACCAGGTCCAGGAATACGGCGGTGGCCTCGTTGATGGAATGGTACGTGGCCACGCTCACCGTGAACACCGCCTGGGTGCCTCCCGCCAGGGGCGGCAGGTAGATCTTCTGCCCCTCGTAGATCAGGTCGATACTGCCCAGATGGGTGTTGGCCCGCCGCACGAGTTCCAGGATGTCCGCATCGATCCTCCCGTAGTGCCTCGCGGCGATCCTGGCAACGGTATCCCTGGGCCCCACGACCACGGTGGTCCCTCCGGGGGCCTTCTGGCCCGCCCCACCTGCAGAGAGGACTGCGTCCCTCCCGGCCTGGTCCTCGAGGGTCACTTCCGGCATGGCATCGGGCTCGAGGGCGGCCTCGGCAGCATCCCGCTGTCCCACCGGGGTGGTCATGGCGGCAGGCTGTCCTGTCCGCCCCCCGGTCATGATGCCGGCCCTGCCAGCAAGGTCCCGCCCCATGGGTGTATACAGCGCCAGAGCGATCAGGGCAGCCACGACGATCGCTCCCGATATCGCGGCCACGGCCATCCAGACTCCCAAGCGCCCGCCGGTGCCGGCCCTCTGGCCGGGGACATGGGGGACATGGCGCTCGTAGGTCTTCTCCATGCCTCCCACGACCTTCTTCACCAGGGTTGCGCTCACCTGGGTCTGGTCATCGCTGTAGGCGGCCAGCAGCACGTTGTCGCAGACGATGTTGATGAGCCTGGGGAAGCCCCGGGTATACCGGTAGATCTCACCGAGGGCCGATGACGTGAACAGCGGCTGTTCCCTGGGCTCGTACCCCGCCACCCTGAGCCGGTGGTCGATGTAGTCCCTGGTCTCGCTGGTGTCCAGGGGGGGGATGTGGTACTTGACGCCGATGCGCTGCTTGAGCTGCCTGAGCTGGGGGCTGCTGAGCTTTTCGTTCAGCTCCTGCTGGCCCAGCAGCATGATCTGCACCAGCTTCTCGTGCACTGTCTCCAGGTTCGAGAGCAGTCTGATCTCCTCGAGCATCTCGAGGGACAGCCCCTGGGCCTCGTCGCAGATGAGGACCACCCCCCCGGTGGCCTTCAGACGGTCCTCGAACTCGTTGATGTAGTTGCGGGAGCGTTTCTCCTCGGGCATGCCGATGGCCTCTCCCAGCAGGAAGTAGAGGTTGTCCGGTTTGATGTGCGGGTTCTTGATGACCACCTTGGGGATCCTGGGCGGCAGCTTCAGCAGGAAGGCGTTCAGGATCGTGGTCTTGCCGGTTCCCACCTCGCCGGTGATGACCACGAAGCCGCTGGCCTCCTTGAGCCCGTACAGCAGGTGCGCCAGGGCCTCCTTGTGCCCCGGGCTCATGTACAGGAACTTCGGATCAGGGGTGATGGAGAAGGGTTTGAGCTTGAGGCCGAAGTGCTCCCGGTACATCGTCCCTCCCCTCAGAACGGAAGCGGCATGGGCAGGTCGATAACCAGGTTCATGACCTTTGATACTATTATGATGACAGCACCCACTACAATGATGGCCCCGTTGATACCAAGGAAGAGGATGTTCATGAGGTACTGCCTGTGCTTGTCTGTTTCCGTCATGGCCAGCGGAATGGCGGAGATGCAGGGAATTTCGCCAGACCATTGTTCAAGCTGTTTGACTCCCTTGACGGTGGAATCGAGCAGCTCGAGCATGATGATGATCCCTGCCCCTGTACCCAGACCCAGGGTGAGAAAAATCAACGCGATCCTCATGGGATTCGGGCTCACCGGGACCTCGGGCAGATGGGCATAGTCCACGACGCGGAACTGTTCCCCTTGCTGCCTTTTCTCCATGTCCTCGGCACGCTTCGCCTCATAGAACCTGTCCAAAAGCCGCTGGTAGTTCTGCTGGGTGATGTTGTAATCCCTGGTGAGCGCTGCAAGCTCCTGCTCGCGCTTCGGGGTGCCTTCCACCCGGCTCTGGTACTGATCTATCTGGGCCTTTATCCTATTCACATCCGCCCTGAGCGACTCCACCTCGATGCTCGCGTTGTTCAGCTGGGTCCTCAGGTCCATCACCCGGGGGTCGACATGGGCCGTGGTTCTCCTGTCTGGTTGTTTCTCCAGTTCTGCAATCTGGTCCTCGATTCTCTTTATCTCCGGGTGCTGGGGCGTATATCTCGATTTCATCTCTTCGAGCTGGTTCCTAAGCTCCGCAATCCGCTGTCCCCGCTGGGATATGGTCCCAGGGCTTCCTGATTCAGCCGAAGAGAGCTGACCCTGGATGGTCAGACGCCGGTTCATGGCCTCGGTGAGGGACGCCTGGGAAGACTCCAGGCGCATCTGGAGGCTGGTGATGGTGGAGATGTTGCTCTGCAGCTGGTCAGGCAGTTCGCCAATGTACTGGTTCCTGTACTCCTGGACCTGCGCTTCTTGCTTGTCAAGCAGGGCTTTGAGCTCCTCAAGCTGTTTCTGCAGAAAGATGGTCGTCTCACTGGCCTGTCTTGCCCTGAGTTTGAGGTTGCTGTCAATGAAATAAGAGGCAAGCCGGTTGGTGACATCGGCCACCTCTTTCGGCTCCCTTCCTTTATAGGTGATGGTGAACGAGCTCGTCTCATTCCGCGGCCCTACGTTGGTGTTAACTGTGATCCGCTTACGAAGGGCAGCTACAAGGATGTCCATGGACGTCCCCTTGTTCTTCTCCTCCCTAAAGAGATGCATCTCGTTGATGATGGCCTCCAGATTCGACCTGGAGAGTACCTCCTGGGAGAGGGTGCGTACCCGCTCCGACACATCCTGACTCACTGTTGCCGCTACGTAGGACTGGGGAATCTCCTGAGACTGTACCAGGATCAGGGTGGTGGCCTCATAGGTCCTTGGGTACACGACATAGAACCAGACTCCCATCAGGAGAAAGAATAGAAGGGGGATGCTCACCCAGTACCATTTCCTGATGAGTGCGTCGATGAGGTCCTGGATCGTGATGTTTTTCACCTGTTCCGTCAATATCGCACCTCTACCATAACCCTGTATCGGTTTTCCCGGGCCGTGCCTGAAGTCTCATATTTGGTTCTGAGATGATTATAGGCCAGGGTAACGAGGACTTCTTCGATGGGGTCCCAGGAAAGGGCATACGCCTCGACAGGATTCCAGTCGATGGTGAATCCGGCATTGTCGTCCGTCTGGTCCTCATCATCGGTTCCCCTGACGGGCCTTCGCCTGTCAACGGAGTATCTTGCAGCGGTCGATAAACCCCTGTCAATGTCCCTGTGCCACTCGAAGGATCCGGAGGTGGTGTCATAGGTGCCGTAGCGGTTCGTGGTGAACTCCGAGGTGTACTCCTTGGCAACACGCAGGCTGAATCTGTCGTGCTCCAGATCCTTGGCCAGGAATGCGCTGCCCGCAAATCCGGTCTCGCGGTCCTGTCCTTCCGTGACGAGCCAGCGACAGCCGCCCTCCATGCGCAGGGTTATTCCCCTGGGAAACGCATAGTTCCCGGTGAGGCGTGCGTCATAGCGGTCCTCACCCGGCAGGTCGCCTCGGTCTTCGTGGTAGTAGGACGATACGGCCCCCAAGGTGAAGACCGGTGAGACATCGTATCCCCCGCTCACCGTCCCGCCTGTCTCGATGACATTCTCGCTCTCTTCGTACTCATGGCGCACCTGCTGTACCGTCATGCCCACCCGACTCACCGGACTCATGGCATGGGTGCATCCAAGGTTCCCCGTATGTGACGTCACGTCCTCCTCCGTCGCCGCGTCTCCGGACCTTCGCTCGGCCGTGATATCATACCCGAGCTGCAGCGATGTCCGCCGGGTCAGCTCCCATGACGAGGAGATGCCTCCGGTATGGATCCTGGCCTCGCCGAAGGGTTCGCTGAGGTTCTCCCGCGTCAGCGTCCTGGTGAAGGTGTATGTCAGACGTGAAACCTGTCTTGGGACCGAATAGGATGCGCTGGACGACAGGTGTACCTCCGGGCTGTCATCCTCGGAGAACCGCCTGTGGAAGCTCTTGGTGTACCTTCCGGTGAAGTCCAGATTGATCGTGGGAGAGACCGCGGTAATGCCCAGGCTCGGACCCACGAGGTATGTTCCCTCGCTCCGGGCGTCCCGAACGCCGCCGTAATAGTTGTCGGTGTACTCATACGAGTTGTAGATCCCCGGATGCGCCTCGTAGGTGAATGCGGCATACCCTGCCGCCGGCACCAGGATCGGTGCAAGGGCAATGATGCAAAGAAACGTGATATTCCTCACGGGACTATGATGGTATCTCCCGGTCTGATGGGGACATCCTGGTCCTTGCCTTTGACGATCCTGTTGTAATCGATCTCCAGCCTGACTCTCCTGTCCCCTTCCTCACGGAGGATGACGATATCGTCCTCGTCGGCCCACTGGGTGAACCCGCCCGCTATGGGGATGACCTGGGTCAGCGTGAGGTCCTTGTCAAGGGTGTACTGTCCCGGGGTCGCGACCTGGCCCTGCACATAGAACCGCTTGCTCCTCGGCTCCAGGACGATAACCGCGCAGCGCGGGTCCTTGATGAATTTCGCCAGAAGGGATTCGAGATCCGCCTTGAGCTGCACCGGGGTTCTGCCGACTGCGAGGACATCGCCGACCAGCGGCAGGGATATGAACCCGTCGCTCCTCACGGATGCCTGCCGGGAGAGGTTCTGCTCCCCCCAGACAGAGATCTCCAGCAGATCGGAGGCACCGATGAGGTACGCGGACTCCTCGGCCATGACGGCCACCGGCAGCGCCATCCACACGAGCAGACACAGGACCATGCTCCTCTTCATCGTCGTGCCCCCTTTCATTTCTCGATACCGCATTCCTTGATCTTGTACAGAAGCGCCTTGTAGCTCACTTGCAGGAGATGGGCCGCCTTCTTCTTGTTCCAGTTCGTTCCGCGCAGCGCCTTTAGGATCATGTCCCGCTCGGCCTTCAGGGTGGCCTCCTTGGCGGCGAGCTTGAGCGGCGTGATCTCGGCCGGATCGCTGGGAGCCGGGACCTCGAGACCCCTGTCGCGGATCTCCAGTGACCGTTTCTCCATGACCACGGCGGCGCTGCCCTTGAGATACTGGACCATCTCGTCGATGTTTCCCAGGATGACAAGGCGCTTGACCTGGTTCTTGAGCTCCCGGACATTGCCCGGCCATGGATAGGACACGAGCATGGGGTAGAGCTCGTCCTTGTTCACCTGGATGTTCTTGCCGTACTTCTCGTTGTACGTGTCCAGGAAGTATTCGAAGAGGTAGGTGATGTCCTCCCTGCGGTCCGTCAGGGGGGGGATGTTGACGCTCACCACGTTGAGCCGGTAGTAGATGTCTTCCCGGAACGTCCCCTGCTCGATGGCCTTCTTCAGGTCGCGGTTGGTTGCGGCGATGACGCGGACGTTCACCTGGACGTCCTGCTTGCCGCCCAGGCGGGAGAAGGTACCCTCCTGGAGGACCTGCAGGAGCTTGGACTGGATGGCCATGTCCATCTCGCCGATCTCGTCCAGGAAGATGGTCCCGTTGTTCGCCAGTTCGAACTTGCCCGGCTTGGACCGGTAGGCGCCGGTGAAGGCCCCCCGCTCGTACCCGAAGAGCTCCGACTCCAGCAGGTCATGGGGCAGCGCGGCGCAGTTCACCTTGACGAAGGGCTTGTCCCTGAGGCGGGACTTGTAGTGCAGGGCCCGGGCCACGAGCTCTTTGCCGGTGCCGCTCTCGCCCTCGATGAGCACGCTCACGTCCGTCTCGGCAACCTGATCCACGAGTTCCTTGACCTTCTGCATCTTGGGGCTGTTGTAGATGAACTCCCCCTTGAGCTCGTCCACCCGCAGCTGCTTGCGAAGGCTCGAGATCTCGGAAAGCAGCTTGCGCTTCTCCAGAGACTTGGTGATGGCCAGATCGAGCTCGTCCTCCTCGAAGGGCTTCACCAGGTAATCGGTGGCTCCGGCCTTCATGGCCTTCACGATGATGTTGGTCTGGCCGAGCGCCGAGAGCATGAGGATCGGCAGATCCTTGGATATCTTCCTGATCTCCCCGAGGGTCTCCAGGCCGTCCATGTCAGGCATGAGGATGTCGAGGATCACCAGGGAGAACTCCTGCCCTGCCCTCAGTTCGCGCAGGGCCTCCTTGCCGCTGGAAACCGCAGACACATCGTACCCGCCCTGCGTCAGCAGCTTGACGATGTACCTGCGGATACTCTCGTCGTCATCGACAATCAGTATCCGGATATTCTCTTTCATCACCACCCAACCCTATAATTTTCCGGCTTCAAAATACATTAATAATCTTGCCACTTCAAGGGTATTGTGACGATGAAATGCCCGCCCTTATCGGATGAACGCGCCTCCACCTGTCCTCCGTGGGCATGGACGATCTCCCGGGTGATGGCCAGGCCCAGGCCTATGCCGCCCTTGGCCCTGCCGCTGGTGCCCACGAAGAAGTCCTTGAAGAGCTCCCGGGCCTCGTCGGTCTTGATGCCCGGCCCCTGGTCCTGCACCGAGATCAGCGCACTTTCCTGGTGGAAGAACATCCTCAGGCTCTCGCTGTCCGACCGGGCCAGCGACAGGGTCACCTCCACCTCGGACCCCTCGGGGGAGTGCTTCACCGCGTTGTCGATGAGGTTCGTCAGGGCCTGTTCGAACCGGATGGGATCGATGCACAGGGTCTCCACGCCGCCGAGATCCCTGAACAGGATCGTGACGTTCTTTTCCTTTGCGCTGATCTGCAGATTCCGGGTGATTCCCCTGATGTAGTCCGCCATGTTCACCTGTTCCCTGTTCAGGGTGAACTTCTCGGAATGGACCTTGGCAAAATCCAGGAGCGAGTTGGAGAATCTCAGCAGCTTCTCGCACTGCTTCTCGATCTCGTCGATGCACTCCCGCTGCCCGTCGGTGAGCGCGCATTCCGTGTCCCGCGCCAGCATCCTCCCGTAGCCCCGGATCACGGTGAGCGGCACCCGGATCTCGTGGGATGCCACGTTCAGGAACCGGGTCTTCATGGTGAGGAGTTCCTTCTTGCTGGTGATGTCCCGGACCACCCCCACGTAGCACTCGTCGTTGTCGATCATGATCCTGCCGATGCTGATTTCCAGGAAGACCGTCTGGCCGTCCTTCCGGATGGCCTGGATCTCCAGGTTGGGCACGAAGATGTTCCCCTTGACGGTGCGCAGGGCAAGGGCAAGGGTGTGGAGCGACTCCCGGGGCAGGATGTGCCGGAAATGCCGGTTCAGGATCTCGTCCGGTTCGTAGCCGAGCATGTCCTGGAACTTCCGGTTCACCAGGAGGAAACGGCCGTTGCGGATGATGTAGACGGCGTCGATGGCCTTCTCCACCATGTCCTTGTACTGGTCCTTGACCCGGACGAGTTCCTTCTCCTTGAACCGTTCCACGGTCACGTCCCTGACGCACGCCACCACCTGCCACGTGGGCTTCAGCGGGAGGAGGGACAGATCGAAGCTGTATATCCTGCCAGAGCGTTCCACGTCCAGGGACAGGCCTTCCTTGCGGGACACGATGGCTTGGATGATCTCGCTGCCCACCACGTCCGTGATGCTCTGCCCGGCCCGTTTGCCCAGCATCTCGCAGGCGCGCTTGTTGATGGTGGAGATGGATCCCTTCGGGTCGGTGGTGAGCACGCCGATGGACATCCAGTTGAACACCTTGAGGATGCTCCTGCCGAATTCCGCCATGGCCTTGTCCGTCATGGAGAGCTCGGCCTTGAGCATCCTGTTGACCTCGTCCACCTCCCGCATGAGCCGTGCGTTCCTCAGCGCCAGGGCCGCAGGCGACAGCAGCCCCGAGATGATGCCGAGGTCGTCCTCATGGAAGGCATGGGGGCTCGGGTGGCTCACGTTGAGCACGCCCACCAGCTCGTCCTTGCTGTAGATCATGGGCAGGCTCAGGATGGAGCCGACGCTGACCTTGCTGTTGCGGGCCTGGAAGCGGGTGTCCGTGGAGGTGTCGTGGATGATCACCGATTTCCTGGTGGAGGCGGCCGTGCCCGCGATGCCCTCGCCCATGGCGAAGACCTGGCCCAGGGATTTCTCGGAATACCTGCCTTTCTTGTCCTTCCTGCCCTTGGCCGCCTTAATCTCCAGGTGCGATCCGTCTGAACCTGGCATCATGATGGAGGCATTCTCCCCGGGCGTGCAGTCGATGACGATATCCAGGATGGCCCGGGCCACGGCCTCCACATCGGGGGACAGCGAGATGGCCTCGTTGATCCTCCGGAAGATGATCAGCTCCTTGCTCTCCATGGACTCCCTGTTCCCCATGTCGGCCTTTTCGAGATTGCCCCTAGCGGTTGCGCTTCTTTGACTTCTTCGCTGTCTTCTTCTTGTCCCTGCGTTTCTTGAGGTCCACGAGGTTCTTCTTGGGCGGCCTGGGCGCCCCCTTCTCCAACACCCCCGCGATGTTCGGGTTCACGCCGAGCTTGCCCAGCACCTTCTTCTTGCCCATGCCGAGCCCCAGCATGACCTGCTTCATGGTGTTGAACCGCGCGATGAGCTCCACCACCTTGGGCCGGGGCTGGCCGCACCCCTTCGAAATCCGGCTGATGCGGCTGTCGTTCAGGCAGTCCGGGTGATTCCGCTCATGCGTGGTCATGGAGCTGATGATGGCCTCCACCCGCACGATCTCCTTGTCGTCCACCTTCATCCCCTGGGGCATGCCGAACTGGCCCAGGGGGAGCTTGCCGATGATGTCGGTGAGCGAGCCCATCTTCTTCATGACCTTGAGCTGCTTGAGGAAGTCGTCGAAGGTGAAGTCACCTCTCAGGAGCTTCTCTGCATCCTCTTCGGCCTTCTTCTCGTCCATGACCTCCTCGAAGTCCTTGACCAGGCCCACGATGTCCCCGTGCCCGAGGATACGTGACGCGAGCCCTTCAGGCCGGAACTCTTCGATGCGGTCCAGTGACTCGCCCATGCCGAGGAACTTCACCGGCTTCTTGGTCACTTCCTTGATGGACAGCGCCGCACCGCCCCTGGCATCGCCGTCGAGCTTGGTGAGGATGAACCCCGAGAGGTCGAGCCTCCGGTCGAACTCCCTGGCCACGTTGACGGATTCCTGGCCGATCATGGCATCCACCACGAGCAGTATGTTTTCCGGGTTCGTCGCAGCCTTGATATCCTCCAGTTCCTGCATGAGGGTGTCGTCGACGATGGTGCGGCCCGCGGTGTCGAAGAGCACCACGTTGCAGCCCTTGAACTGGGCCGCCTCCATGGCGTCCCTGCAGATCTGCGGCGGGGTCTTGCCCGGGGCATGGAACACCGGGATGTCCAGTCGATTGCCGAGAACCTTGAGCTGCTCGATGGCGGCGGGCCGGTAGATGTCGGCGGCCACCATCATGGGCTTCCTGCCCTGCTTCTGGATGAACCGGGCGATCTTGGCCGTGGTGGTGGTCTTGCCGCTGCCCTGGAGTCCCACCATCATGACGGCATTGACCGCCCTCCCGCCGAACTTCAGGGAGGTGTCCACCGGCCCCATGAGTCCCACGAGTTCGTCGTAGCAGATCTTGACGAAGTGGTTCTCAGGGGAGACCTTCATCTTTTTCCCGCCGTGGGCGACCTTGGTGTGGACGATCTCCCCCAGTGCCTTCTCCTTCACGTGGTCGATGAACTCCTTGACCACATGGAACTCCACGTCCGCTTCCAGGAGCGAAAGGCGGATCTCCTTGACCGCGTCTTCGATATGCTTCTCCTGGATGACGACCTTGCCCTGGAGAATGTCCTGGGCCTTTCGAAATCCATCAGAAATCAGTTCCAGCATGCTCTTTCTCCTGAAGATGATGAAGGAGCCCTATGCTAGCCAATAAATTCAGCCCCTGTCAATGTATGCATCCAGCCCAAAAAAAGGCCCGCCTGGTCCAGCGGGCCTTTCTGAGCGTATGGATCAGGCCGGTCGGTATCCGGCCCCTACCTGTCATGTCATTCCTGCTCGCTCAGTCTGAGGAGACGTTCATAGGTGCGGGTGGTCGCGGCCTGGATCTGTTCGATGTCCTTGTCGGTGAGGTGCCTGAACCTGCCCTGGCCGCCGAGGTATTCCGAGACCGGGATGAGTTTCTTCTCGGAGGGCTTGTAGGTGAGCCGGTGCTTCCCGTCCACCACTTCATAGAGCGGGAACACGCAGGAGTTCACGGCCAGCCGACCGTACTTGATGGCGTCGGCGGGCTGGATCCTCCACCCCGTGGGGCACACCGACAGGATGTGGATGTATGCCGGCCCCGGTGTCTCGGATGCCTTTTTCACCTTGTCCAAAAGATCGAAGGGGAAGCTCGGGCACGCCGTGGCCACGTAGGGTATGCCATGCGCCGCGCAGATCTCCACCATGTTCTTCTTCTGCGTCTGCTGCCCGATGCTCTTCTTCCCCGCAGGACTCGTGGTGGTGCTCGCACCGTACGGCGTGGACGACGACCGCTGGATCCCGGTGTTCATGTAGGCCTCGTTGTCGTAGCACACGTAGATCATGTCGTGGCCGCGCTCGAGCGCCCCGGACAGCTGCCCGAAGCCGATGTCCGCCGTGGCCCCGTCGCCCCCCATGCCCACGAAGTTGATCTTCTTTTGCGGCAGCTTTCCCTTGCGCATCATCGCCTTCATCCCGGCCTCGCACCCCGAGATCACCGCGGAAGGGTTCTCGAAGGCGTTGTGGATCCACGGCACCCGCCACGATGTGATGGGCAGCGGCGACGTGATGATCTCCATGCATCCCGTGGCCATGGCCACGATGGTGTCCTTGCCGAGCGCCTTCAGGACCAGCCGTACCGCCAGGACCTCCGCGCACCCCTGGCACGCCCGGTGACCCGACGCAAGGTACTCGGCCCGCTCTACATTCTTCGGAGATGAAACAGACGTCTTTGCCATGCTGAGTCTCCCTAGCCCCTCAACCCGTACAGGGTGAAGCCTTCGGTATCGCCGGAGGCCGCCTTCTTCCTGCCTTCAAGGATGATGTTCGTGAAGTCCTTCCTCGACACGTCCCTGCCCGCAAGGCCCGCCACGTAGTTCACGACGCTCGGGGCGCCGGGCTTGCCGTAGAGGGCGGAACGCAGTTCGGTGGCCACCGGGCCTCCCTGGGTCCCGAAGGAGATCGCCCGGTCGAGCACGATGAGGTGCTTCTTGCCGAGCGCGGCCTTGCGGAACTCCTCCAAGGGGAACGGCCTCCACAGCCGGATCTTGATCACCCCCACCTTCTCGCCCTGCTCCCGCAGCGTGTCCACCACCTCCATGGCCGTCTCCCCGTAGGAGCCCATGGTCACGATGCAGTACTCCGCGTCGTCCGCGCGGTAGGTTTCCACGGGATGGTAGTTCCTCCCGGTGAGCCTGCCCCACTCGTCCCACGCCCTGATGATGTGCGGGTAGGAGTTCCTCACCCCCGTCTCCCGGTTCATCTGCGCCTCGGTGTAGATCTCGGGCATGCCGAAGCACCCCATGGACACGGGGTTGTCCGGGTGCAGCGCGTTCTTCATCTTGAAGGGCGGCAGGTACTTCCGGATGAGCTCGTCGTCCTCGTACATGACCGGCTCGATCATGTGCGTCAGGATGAACCCGTCCAGGTTCACCGCCACGGGCAGCATCACCTCCGGGTCCTCCGACATCCGGAAGGCGCAGAAGATGTTGTCGTACGTCTCCTGCCCGTTCTCCACGAATACATGGATCCACCCCGCGTCCCGCACCATCATCACGTCGGAGTGGTCGTTCCAGATGGACAGCGGGCTCGAAAGCGAACGGTTCGCCAGCGCCATCACCATGGGCAGCCGCATGGCGGCAGCGATGAAGAAGATCTCGCTCATGAGCGCGAGTCCCTGCGAGCTCGTGGAGGTGAACGTGCGGGCGCCCACGGCCGACGACCCGCAGCACACGCTCATGGCCGAGTGCTCGCTCTCCACAGGTATGAACTCCGCGTCCAGCTCACCGTCCGCCACGATCTCGGACAGGTGCTCCACGATGTGTGTCTGGGGCGTGATGGGATAGGCCGCGATCACGTCCACGTCAGCCTGCGCCACGGCGTCGGCGATGGCGATGGATACCTCGACTCCCTTTCGTACCTTGGCCATGGCTCACTTCTCCTCGCTGATCATGGTGATGCACTTCGCCGGGCACTCTGTCGCGCAGATCCCACACCCCTTGCAGTACCTCAGGTCCGCCTCGAAGTGCCCCTCCTCTGCCTGGTGGATGCACGCCTCCGGACAGTACAGCCAGCAGTACATGCACTTGATGCACTTCTCCTTCTCCACCACCGGGCGCTCGGACCGCCAAGAACCCGTCTCGTACTGGGTTGAATTCCCGACCTCGACGACGACCGCGCCGGTTTCCAGCTCCTGCCACGTGATCTGATCCATCGGCTTCGCCATATCCTACCCCTTGATCACCACTTCGTTGAACGCCCGCTCCATGGCCTTCAGGTTCCGCTCCCCAAGCTTGGAGCCGAACCGCTCCAGAAGAGGCTCCCTGATGTCGGCGATGGATATCGCAGACGTGGCCTTGATGAACGCCCCGATCATGGTGGTGTTCACAATGGGCCGCCCAAGCTCCTCGATGGCGATCCGGTCCGCATCCACCGTGGCAACCCGGATCAGCGACCCCTTCGTGGTCTCCACCTCCTCGGGCCGCTTCCGCGTGTTCATGATCAGGATGCCGCCCTCCTTCATCCCCTCGGTGGGGTCGATGAGCGCCACCAGCCCGGGATCAAGGACCACCACCACGTCCGGATTGTACACCTTCGCCCGGATGTTGATCTTCCGATCGTCCACCCGGCAGAACGCCACCACCGGTGCTCCACGGCGCTCCGGCCCGAAACTCGGAAACGCCTGTGCAGACCTGCCCGTGTTGATCGCCGCAATGGCCACCAGCTCAGCCGATGTCACCGCGCCCTGGCCGCCACGACCGTGGACCCTGATCTCAAGCATATGAACTCCTGTACGGGAATTGAATGGTGATTCATAACATCCCTGAACGTATGCTGTCAAGGCACTCGAGAGTCGATGGACCATTCTTCGACCATGAAATCATCACGAGAAGAGAGAGAAAATTCTTAGAGATAGCATACGGCTCAATTCCGGATTCTACGAGGCCATTTCTATCTGCTTCCTGCGCTCCAGGATGAAGTCGAAGAATTTCATCATGAGCGGGGTGGACTTGCGCTTCCTGTTCCGCACCACGTAGAAGTCCCGGACCGTGTTCAGGTCCCGTATGGGCAGCGCCAGGAGCGTCTTGTTCTTCAGCTCGTTGAGGATGACGTTCCGGGAAAGCACCGCAACGCCGAGATTGGCCTCCACGGCCCGCTTGATGCCCTCGGACGAGCTCAGCTCCATGGTGACCTTCTTTTCGATCCCGTATCGCTTGAGGACATATTCGATGAGCCCCCTCGTGCCCGAGCCCTCCTCTCTGAGGATAATGGGCTCAGGTTCCGAGGAAAGGGTCTTCATGGTGAGATGATCCCGGTGTGCCCACCGGTGTCTGGGCGAGCAGACGATGACGAGCTCGTCCTTCATGAAGAACTCGGCCTGGAGGTCGGGGTGCTTGGGCGGTTCCTGCATGAAGGCGAAGTCGAGCTCCCCCTCTATGCACTGCTCCACCGCCTCCTGGCGGTTCTGAATGTGCAGCGATATCTCTGCCTTGGGGAAGAGCTCCTTGAACTCACCCAGAAACTTCGGCAGTACATACACGCCCACGGTACTGGACGCGCCCAGGACGATCCTGCCGACATCACCCGAGCCGAACTCGGTCATGACGGCATTGATCTCGTCGATGAGCCCGAGGAGCCTTTCAGAATACTCGAAGAACACCTTCCCTGCATCGGTCAGCGTGATCTTGCGGTTGATGCGGTCAAAGAGGCGCACGTTGAGGGCATCCTCCAGGTCCTTGATCTGGATGCTCACCGAGGGCTGGGAGAGATGCATCTTCTTGGCGGTCTTGGTGATGCTCAGGGTACGGGCCGCGATATTGAAGATGCGTACCTGATGGATATTCATGACGCTCCTACACCATAATTTACTTTTGTTTAACAATATCATAAGAGATTAATATTTGACACGTCGAAAATGGCTCCTATATAACCCGCACAGCCTATAGCAATCTTTCCAAAGGGCTATAGACCTCCTTTTAGGCCCACTACCACCTCATATTGAGTGGGCCCTTTTTTTTTGCTAACAAGACGGTGCATGAAGGAAGACAAACCATTCAACGCACCGTTCGCAAGGCTCAAAGGGGTGAAGGCTGCACCGAGGAAAGTCCCCAGGCAGGACCCCCCACCGCGCACGCTGCAGCCCCCTCCCGCCGAGGACGACTCCTCCCTCTTCACCAAGGCCATGGACGGGGTGACACCCCTGCCAAACGACACGATCGCACCCGAGCCCATGGAGAAGTCCGCAATTGTGGAGCAGGTCCGCGAGAACCTGCGAAGGCAGGACCAGGATGTCATGGACGCGCTGCATTCACTGGTATCTGGGAAGAGCCGCTTCGATGTAACCTGCACGGGCGAGTACCTCGAGGGACACGTGGTCGCGCTGGACCCGCGGGTCATCAAGCAGCTGAAATCCGGCGAGTTCACCATACAGGCCCATCTCGACCTCCACGGCTGCATCCTGGAACAGGCGAAATCCTCGCTGACGACCTTCATCCGGAACTGCCACGCCTTGGGGCTGCGATCACTCCTCGTCATCCATGGCAGGGGGCTGAAGTCGGACTCGGGGCCGGTGTTGAAGGAGGGGGTGGTGAAGTGGCTCACCACAGGGACACTGTCCCACCTGGTGCTGGCCTTCTGCTCTGCCAGGCCCTGCGACGGAGGAACAGGCGCCATGTACGTCCTGCTCAAGAAGCGGCCCGTGAAGTCACAATGGAACAGGCCCCGCTGAAAACGCTCACCGTCCTCCCAGCTGGCTCAACCTGACGAACAACTCCGTTGCAGCGATCCGCACGTTGATGTTCTCGATGACCCCCCGCCGCATGGCACGCACCAGGGCGAGGATCTCCTCGAGTTCTTCGAGACCGGCATGCCTCAGTGGCACACGCCTCAGCTCCTCGTTCACGAGCCTGTCCGAACCGTGGCGGAGGGCCAGGATATCCCGGATGACGGACTCGACCCGCATGAGCACCTCCGGCAGAAGGTCCCACCCCTCCCTGTCGAAATACTTTTTTGCAAGCAGGGCCGGGTCGTTACCGCCCAGCAGGCCTGTCACCTCCCGCCGGATTGCCGCGGCGTGGTCTGCTCCGCAGGGCGCACCTTCCGGAGGCGATCCTTCGCCATACCCCGCCAGGACATCACCGCCCGGTGCCTCCGCAAACCTGATGGACTGGCATCTCGACACCAGGGTGGCCAGCAGGAGCCTGGGCCTGTGGCTGATGAGCACGATCACGGTCCGGTCCGGGGGCTCTTCCAGGGTCTTCAGCAGGGCATTGGCGCTCTCCGTGTTCAGGCTCTCCGCAGGCTCGATGACGACGCATTTCCACCTGGCCTCGAACGGCTTCAGGCCGATATCGGCAATGACCTCACGGATATTGTCCACTTTGATCCAGCGGCCGTCGGGGTTCAGTGCCACCCAGTCCGGATGGTTGCCGGACGCGGCCTTCAGGCAGCTTGGACAACGGCCGCAGGCTTCCCCCGTGAGCTCGGCGCAGTTCAACGCCCTGAAAAACTCCGCGGCGACCCGGGTCTTCCCCTGTCCTGCGATACCGGAGAACAGCAAGGCATGGGGGACGTTGCCCGAGGCGGAGTACTCCCTCAGGCGCTCCTTGATTTGTTCATGCCCTGCGATGTCTTTCCACATGGAGTATCTCCGAAACGAATTCCCCTGCATGTACGGCCCCGATGGCGCCATGCATGCCATGGGCCGGAATAGCACCCTGCGACGGAGAGTACTGCAGGAGAGGAGGCCTTTGCAACCCTTCAGTGCCGGCAACAGGGTTTTCAGGGCCATGGAAGCCGCTCCTTGACTTATCGTGCCCTTTTCAGTTAAAAGCCTTAACTCTAGATTTGGCTTAAGGGGAGGATCGATGCGGAAATTTCGTTCGGAAAACTTGAAAGATGTCATCATCATGTCTCAGTCCGGTTCCGGAAAGACATCGCTGGGCGAGGCATTCCTGTTCAATGCCAAGGCCACCACGCGCCTCGGCAAGGTACTCGACGGCAACTCGGTCCTTGACTTCGAGCCCGAGGAGATCAAACGGCAGTCATCCATCTTCAGCGCACTGCATAACTTCAAGTGGAAGAACACCGGGATCATCATGCTGGACACCCCCGGAGACACCAACTTCACCTCGGAGGCCATCCTCGGCCTGAAGTCCGCCGACAACGCCCTGTTCGTCATCGATGCCATCGACTCCATCAAGCCCTATTCGGAGAATCTCTGGAGGCTCGCCGGCACCGAAGGTCTCACCCGCACCTGCTTCATCAACAAGATGGACCGCGAACGAGCCAACTTCGGCCAGGTCCTCAAGGACATCGCGGAGATCTTCGAGATCAAGCCGCTGCCCCTGACGCTTCCCATCGGCGCAGAGGAGAGGTTTGCCGGCGTGGTGGACGTGTTCAGGAAGAAGGCTTACCTCTACGAGAAGGACGGTTCGGGATCCTTCAAGGAGGCCCCCATCCCCGCCGACATGGCTGACCAGCTGGAGGAGGTCTACGGCAAGGTCGTCGAGGATCTCGCCGAGGTGGACGACGCGCTGATGGAGAAGTACCTGGAGGGCGGAGAGCTCTCCCCGGCAGAGCTCGACGGCGCCCTGTCCGCAGGGCTCGCGAAGGGCCTGTTCCTGCCCGTGTTCTGCGGATCCGCATTGCTGAACATGGGCGTGCAGCCGCTCATGGACTTCATGGCGTCCTCGTTCATCAACCCGGACAAGCGCACCATACCGACCCTGAAGAACGCCAAGGGCGAAACCAGGGAGTACAAGCCCCTTGAGGACCAGCCTTTCTGCGGTTACGTGTTCAAGACCATGAGCGACCCGTACACCGGGACGCTGAGCATCATCCGCTGCCTGTCCGGCACCCTGAGCCCCGATTCGAGCGTCTTCAACGCCACCCGGGAGACCAAGGAGAGGATCGGTTCGCTCCTCATGCTGGAAGGCAAGGCACAGAAGCCCGTGGAGCTCGTGGGGCCCGGAGACATCTTCGCCGTGGCCAAGCTCAAGGAAACCAAGACCGGCGACACTTTGCTCTCCGAGTCCGTGGCCTTCACGCTGCCGAGCCCGGTATTCCCCGACACCATCATGAACATGGCCGTGACCCCGAAGACCAAGGCGGACGTGGAGAAGATCATGCCCTCGTTCCAGAAGATCATGGACGAGGACCCGGTCCTCAAGGTGTACCGCGACGAGCAGACGGGCGAGTTCATCCTGTCGGGCCTGGGCCAGCTCCACATCGAGATCGCCGTGGACAGGCTCAAGAGGAGGTTCGGCGTCGAGGTGGACCTCAAGACCCCCAGGGTCCCGTACAAGGAGACCATCACCGCCATGGCCGAGGTGCAGGGCAAGCACAAGAAGCAGACCGGCGGCCACGGGCAGTTCGGTGACTGCTGGCTCAGGGTGGAACCCCTGGAGCGCGGCAAGGGCTTCGAGTTCGTGAACGCCATCGTGGGCGGCGTCATCCCCAAGCAGTACATCCCGGCCATCGAGAAGGGCGTGCACGAGGCCATGCAGTCGGGACCGCTTTCGGGCAACCCCGTGGTGGACATCAAGGTCACCGTGTACTTCGGCTCGTACCACGAGGTGGACTCCTCGGAAATGGCCTTCAAGATCGCCGGGTCACTCGCCTTCAAGAAGGCCATGGAGCAGTGCAGACCCATCCTGCTGGAGCCCATCATGAACATCACGGTCACCGTGCCCGAGGAGTGCATGGGAGACGTCATGGGAGACCTCAACAGCCGCAGGGCCAAGATCGAGGGCATGAACTCGAGGGGCAAGTACCAGGAACTCAAGGCCCAGATCCCCCTGGCCGAGGTCCTCACCTACGCGGCCAGCCTCACCTCCATCACCTCGGGACGGGGAACCTTCACCCTGAGCTTCTCGCACATGGACCCGGTGCCGTACAACCTCCAGGAGAAGATCGTCGAGGAGGCGAAGGCAGCAAAGGATGGAAAATAACGGGCCAGACAACGTCGCCAGCCTGTATCAGAAGATACAGACCATGACGGTCTCCGAGAAACTCGATCTGGCGCGCAAGGCCTCCAAGGAGGCCCGCACCATCCTCATGCGGGATTCCAACAAGCTCGTCCAGCTCGCCGTGGTGAACTCCCCCAAGATCACCGAGAGCGAGATCATAGCCATAGCTGCCAACCGGCAGGTGACCGAGGACGTGCTCAGGGAGATCGGGATGAACCGGGAATGGCTGAGAAACTACCAGGTCAGGCTCGCCCTGGTGAACAACCCCAAGACCCCCCTGACCATTGCCATGGCCCAGGTCACCTACCTGAACCAGCGGGACTTGGGACTGCTGGCGAAGAGCAAGGGCGTCCCGCGCCCCCTTGTCATCGCGGCCGAGAGCAGGCTCAAGACGGTGAAGCGATGAAGAAGGCGGGTATCCTCACCCTCTCCGACAAGGGCGCGTCGGGTCAGCGCCAGGACGCGAGCGGCCCCATCATCTCGGAGATCCTCTCCGGCCGGGGCATCCACGTGGAAACGATGCAGGTCATCCCGGACGACCTCGACCTCATCAGGGAACGACTCTGTGCCTGGTCCGACGAGATCGGCCTCGACCTCGTTGTCACCACCGGCGGCACCGGCCTGTCTCCCCGCGACGTCACCCCCGAGGCCACCCTGTCCGTCATCGACAGGCGCGTGCCCGGCATGGAGGAGGTGATGCGCGCGGAGAGCTTGAAGAAGACCCCCCATGCCATGATCTCCCGGGCCGTGGTGGGCGCGCGGGGGCGCACCCTCATCATCAACCTCCCCGGAAGCCCCAAGGCGGCCAAAGAATGCCTGGAGGCGGTTCTCCCAGCCCTGCCCCATGCCCTGGACAAGCTCGGCGGAGACATGAGCGAGTGCGCACAGTCCTAGCACGGCCCTGTCCGGCTCCCGGGCGCAAACGCCTTCCGAAGCCCGGAAAGAATTAAAGATTTCCGGTCCTCATGCCGTATGGTATGATCGTGAGGCGGGAGATTCCGTGCATCCCCTGTATTCTTTGAAGAGGAGAGATCCGTGCGACTCAACCGTGACCTGCGATACGCCGTCGATGAGAATGACACCGACAAGGTGGTACGCTTCCGCGATTTCCAGAAGACCGAGCACACGTGCCGGGTCAAGGATTATTCCCGAACAGGGGTTTCCTTCTACCTCGAGGACGGGAGCCTCATCCTGCACATCGGCGATGTCATCGCGGATCTGAGATTCCTCTCGGCCGGTCACGAGGTGCACAGTTCCGGCGCCACCATCATCCACATCCAGGACGAGGAGAAGGACGGCACGGTCCTCTCCTGTGTCGGTTGCTCGTACCTGGACCGCTCCATGGACGTCTATGCCGTGGTGAAGGCGGACAAGGTCACCAAGCTCCAGAACGACTTCCTCGACTTCGTCCAGTCCATGGCCATCGAGGAAAGCCTCGACCCCGAGTTCGTCAACCTCACCTCGCACCTGCACTACATCCTGGAGGGCTTCGCCAAACGGCTCGACCAGGACCTCGATCGCATCCTGATAGAGGACGAGGGGCTCCGTGAGGCCCTGCTGGAAACCCTGCGGACCCTTGCCTTCGATGCGCTGTTCGACGAGATGAACCGCTACTACGACCACTTCTCCGGCATCACCAGCCGGTTCACCGATCCCAAGCAGCATTTCATCCACCGGGAGTTCTTCCAGAAGCGCCTGAACGAGTACCTCACCAAGTCCTGTCTGTTCAACCGGAGCATCACCAAGCCGCTGGGGTATGCCGGCGACTATGAGATGATGAACATCATCTACCGGAACGCCTACGAGGGAGATTCGCTCTTCGCCCAGGTCCTGAACAAGGTCGATTGCGAGGGCACCGCGTCCCGAGCGGTGAGAAACCGCAGGACCTACCTCTTCAGGAAGCTCAGGGAACTGGTCCCGGGCAACCCGCCTCGCCCCGGCATCAGGATCATGAGCGTGGCCTGCGGACCGGCCCTCGAGTTCGTGGACTTCATCAAGGCCATGGAGGGGGCGCCGCTTTCCACCGTCATCGACTTCATCGCCCTGGACCAGGACAGCCTCGCCCTGGAGGACGCCCGCGCGAGGATAGAGCCGGCCGTCAGGGACAATCCGAAGGTCAGGGTGCACTTCGAGCAGGACAACATCAAGCGGCTCATCGTGGAGCGGGGATCCGGGAAAACCCTCTACGAAAACGCCGACCTCATCTACACGGCCGGGCTCTTCGATTACCTTTCCGACCGAGCTTCCAGCCGCCTCATCCACAAGCTCTACAGCTTCCTGCGGCCCGGGGGGATGCTGATCATCGGCAACTTCGGGATCTACAACCCCCAGCGGTTCATCATGGAGTACGGCGCCGAGTGGTTCCTCATCCACCGCAGCGAGGACGAACTGAAACGTCTCGCCTCGGATCTTCCGGGCAACCCGCACGTGGTGGTGGAAAAGGAACCCGAGGGCGTGAACCTCTTCCTCAACATCGTCAAGCCTTCAGAGATGCCCTCGTAGTCACGCATCTTCCGCCTCTGGCGGGAAAGCGCCTTCAGCGATCTCCGGCATGCCGAAGACCTCCTCGAACTGCGCGATGTCGGGCAGCTCGGACAGGGATGTGAGCCCGAACACCTCGAGGAACTTGCCGGTGGTGGCGTACATCATGGGCTTTCCCGGCCTGATGTCCACGAGCTGGTGCCTGACGAGCTGCTTGAGGCTCGAGGTGGAGTCCACGCCGCGGATGCCGTCGATGGTCTGCTTGGAGCACGGCCCCTTGTAGGCCACCACGGCGAGCACCTCCAGGGCTGCCGCAGTGAGCCTCACCGGGCTCACCAGCTGCCGGATATAGGAAGCGTACTCGGGCTGCGTCACGAACAGGTATCCAGGGCCTGCCCGGTGTATCCGGAAACTCCGATGGCCGGATTCATACAGGCCGTTGAGCTCCTCCACGAGCCGGTCGACCTCCTCGGCCGAGGTGCCCGGCACGATCCGCAGGATGTCCTTGACGGCCACGGCCCCGCTTGCAGAGAAGATGAGTGATTCGATGATCTCCCGTGTCGCCATGGAAAAGACCCCTTCAGTCCACCCCGGGCAGGAAGCGTCCCATGGCCCCTCACTGCCTCTTCATCAGATAGATGGGAGCGAACAGCCCCCGCTGGAGGAGCCTCACGATGCTGAGCCGCGACATCTCCAGGGCCGCCATGAAGGCCCCGATGAGCTCGGTCTTCTCCCCGCTCGGTGCGGCCTCCCTGAGCTCGATGGTGTCCCTTCCCGTGAAGAGCCCCTGGATCCTGGCCATGATCTCCTGGATGCTGAACCGCATGGGCGTTATACTCACAACGAGCTGCTTGGTGCGGACGCGGATCGCCGCGATGGCCTCCAGCAGCGGCCCCAGGCTCGTGCGGCTGATGTCACGTTCCCTCTGGACCGCCCCCTTGGGAAAGGTGTCCCAGTAGAGCATGGGCCGCTGGGCGAGTTCCCGTGAGGCCTGTTTGATGGCCTGGTAGGCCAGCAGCATCTCCCTGAGCTCCTCCACCGGAGAGCGGTCCTCCTCGTCCCGGAGGGTGACCTCCTGGGGCAGCAGGATGCGCGACTTGAGCCAGATGAGGTAGGAGGCCATGTCGAGGAATTCCCCCGCCAGCGAGATGTCGAGCAGGCGCACCTTCTCGATATAGGCCAGGTACTGGTCGATGATGGGGCTCACCTCCAGGTCGTACAGGGTGAACCGGTTCTTCTCGATGAGGTAGAGCAGCAGGTCCAGCGGGCCCTCGAACAGGGGCAGGTGCAGCACAAACCGGGTGTCCGACGCTGCAACCGCATATGCATGTTCCATCCGCCCCCCCTGCACCCTAGAGCTTCATGGCCTCCCGGACCCGCGCCATGGTGAGCTCGGACTCACGGGTTGCCCGCTCGCAGCCGGCCTTGAGGATATCATCCACCAGAGACTGGTGCCCCTGGTAATAGCTGATCTTTTCCCATACCGGGGAGAATTCGGCAACAAGGTTCTTGATGAGGACCTTCTTGCAGTCCACGCACCCCCACTGCGCGCTCCTGCACCCCGAGCGGATCTCCTCGCGCTTCGCCTCGTCGGTGAAGAACTCGTGGAAGGGGTAGAGGTTGCAGTCCTTGGGCTCGCCGGGGTCGGTTTTGCGCATGCGCTTGATGTCCGTGAGCATCTGCATGACCTTCGGCTTCAGTGACTCCTCGGTCTCGGCGATGAAAATGGCGTTGCCGTAGGACTTGGACATCTTCCTGCCGTCGAGCCCGGGCACCCGGGGCGCCTCCGTGAGGATCTCCTTGGGCTCCTTGAGGATCTCGGAGCCGTAGAGGTAGTTGAACCGCCGCACGATCTCGCGGGTGAGCTCCAGGTGGGGGAGCTGGTCCTCGCCGATGGGGACCCGGTCCGCGTGGTAGATCACGATGTCCGCGGCCTGGAGCACGGGGTAGCCCAGGAAGCCGAAGGTGCTCAGGTCCTTCTCCTTGAGCTCCTCCTTCATCTCCTTGTAGGTGGGGTTGCGCTCCAGCCAGGATACGGGGGTGATCATGGACAGGAGCGTGAACAGCTCGGCGTGCTCCTTGATGTCGGACTGCCGGAACAGGACGGACTTCTCGGGGTCGAGGCCCACGCTCAGCCAGATGACCACCATGTCCCGGGCGCTCTGGCGGATGACCGAGGGGTCCTTGTACTCGCTGGTGAGCGCGTGCCAGTCCGCAATGAAGTAGTAGCACTGGTACTCGTCCTGGAGGCTCACCCAGTTCTTGAGCACCCCGAGATAGTGGCCGATGTGGAGATCCCCGGTGGGCCTGATGCCGGAAACGATGCGCTTTCTGTCCATACTGTCCGTATTCTCTCCTTCCTACATGAGCATTCCATAGATGGTGGTGATGATGGGGGCAATGACGGAATCCACCACCTTGGTGAAGATGAGCACCAGCAGGATGATGAACCCGTAGGGCTGGAGCTTGGAGTACTCGAGGGCCATCTTCGGCGGAAGCAGCCCCTCCATGATGTGGCTGCCGTCCAAGGGGTGGATGGGGATGAGGTTGAAGACGGCGAGCCCCACATTGATCATCACCATGAGCTGCCCCATGATCACCAGGGGGTAGAGGTACGTGGCGGCCAGCGACGGCCCGGCGAGCTTCAGGACCGCGGCGGTGAGGGCCGCCATGACGAGGTTCGATGCCGGGCCCGCCAGGGAGACCCACACCATGTCCTTTCTGGGGCGCTTGAAATATCGGGGGTCCACCGGCACGGGCTTGGCCCACCCGATCATGCGGGTGATGAAGAGCACCAGCATGCCGATGGGGTCGATGTGCTTGATGGGGTTCAGGGTGAGCCTGCCGGCCATCTTCGCCGTGGGGTCGCCGAAGAGATACGCCGCATACCCGTGGCTGACCTCATGGACCGTGATGGAGAAGAGCACCGGCACGATCAGGAGGACTATCTGGCTGAGGATCTCGTTCATCTGGCCCATTGCACAGGCCTTATACCGTACAGGGGTCATGGTGTCAAAACCAACCCCATCCTCTTCCCCCTTGACGGACCGTCCCGGCCGGGACTATACTGCAAGCCGTTCCGCAGGGGTGGCTCCTGAGAGCCTGAGATCATACCCTTTGAACCTGACCTGGGTAATACCAGCGTAGGGAGATCGTGAGGGACCATCGTCGTCCCCCACACGGGTAGAAGGGCCGTCTCCTCGTGAGGAGGCGGTTTTTTTGTTATCATCGCGCACATGGCGCCCGGGTCGTCTCGTCCCACCCCCGCAGGGACCATCAAACACCCACGGGAGGGACCCATGCTCAACGAAACGACCATCACCAGGGCCATCATCTCCTCGTACCTCGCCAAGCTCGAGGCGGCCCTCGAGCTCGATGTGGCCATCGTCGGCGCCGGACCTTCGGGGCTCGTGGCGGGCTATTTCCTGGCCAGGGCCGGGAAGAAGGTGGCGCTGTTCGAAAAGAAGCTGTCCATGGGCGGAGGCATGCTGGGCGGGGGCATGATGTTCAACCGGATCGTGGTTCAGGACGAGGCGCTGCACATCGTGGAGGAGCTTGGCATGCGATCGGTCTCCTATGCCCCTGGGTACCACACCGTGGACGCCGTGGAGGCGTCCGGATGCCTCACCTGTCGCGCGGTCCAGGCCGGCCTGTCGGTGTTCAACTGCATCCTGGTGGAGGATGTGGTGTACCGCCAGGGGAGGGTGAGCGGGCTGGTCATCAACTGGTCCCCGGTGGAGTCGGCCCGCCTCCACGTGGACCCCCTGACCCTGCACGCGCGCTACGTGCTCGATGCCACGGGCCACGGGGCGGACGTGGTCTCGCATTTGGTGCGCAAGATGGGGGTGCGGCTCCACACCGAGACGGGCGCCATGATGGGGGAGAAGTCCATGGATGCCGATCTCGGCGAGCGACACACGGTGGAGAACACGAAGGAGGCCTTCCCGGGCCTGTTCGTCTCGGGCATGGCGGCCAACGCCGTGTTCGGCGGGTACCGCATGGGGCCGGTCTTCGGCGGGATGTTCCTCTCGGGTCTGAAGGCGGCCCAGGAGCTCGTTGCGAGGCTGGACGCATGAACGCGCAGATGCGGCGGATCGTGGATGCGAACATCAACCGCGTCACCGAGGGGCTTCGCGCCGCAGAGGACGTGTGCCGGTACGCATGGAACGACAGAGGCCTCCGGGAACGTCTCAGGGCAATGCGCCACGGCCTCCTCGCCCTGGTGGACACCCGCGGGTACATCCCGGCCAGGAACCCTGCCGGTGATGTGGGCGCCGTCTCAGAGACCGGAGGGGGGCCGTCCCGGAAGGATCTGGCGGATGTGGCCAGGGCGAACCTGAAGCGCGCCCAGGAGGGCCTCAGGGTCCTGGAGGAGGTGTTCAGGATCGGGAACCCGCACGCCTCTGCCGGGTGCGAGAAGATCCGGTACGAGGCCTACGAGATCGAGCGGAAGATCTTCACCTCCCGGGAGAAGCGCCTCTCCAGGGGGCTCTACCTCATCCTGAACGGGAATAGTCCGGACATCCAGAAACGTGCGGAGACGGCCGCCGAAGCCGGTCTGAGCGCGATCCAGCTCCGCTGGAAAGGAGGCCCGGACAGGGCCTTCCTGGAGCTTGCCAGAACGCTTTGCGGGATCGTCTCCGGCACCCCGACGATGTTCATCGTGAACGACCGGCCGGACATCGCCCTCCTGGCGAAGGCGGACGGCCTCCACCTCGGCCAGGACGACATGGACCCGGCCACGGCCCGGACCCTCCTTGGCCCAGACGTCGTCATCGGCATGTCCACCCACACCGCAGACCAGGTATTCCGGGCGAACGCGCTGCCCGTGGACTACATCGGCTTCGGCCCCGTGTTCCCCACACTGTCCAAGGAAAACCCCGGGGAGGTGACCGGACTGTCTGCACTGGTCAACGCGGTGAAGGTCTCCACCGTGCCGGTGGTGGCCATCGGGGGTATCACGGCGAACCACGTGGCGGCGGTGAGGCGGAGCGGATGTCGCTGCGCGGCGGTCATCGGCGCGGTGGCGTCGTCTCCCGACCCCTGCGCGGAGATGGTGCGGCTGCACACCATGTTCCAGGAGGTATCATGACTCAGCTTCAGTCGGCCAGACAGGGAATCGTCACCCCGGAGATGGTCCGGACGGCCCGCCACGAGGGCCTGGATCCCGAGACTGTCCGCGGGAAGGTGGCGCAGGGTACGGTGGTGATCCCGAAGAACCGCCGCCGGGACTTCGAACACATCCGTGGTATCGGAGAAGGACTGCGAACCAAGGTCAATGCCAACATCGGCGCTTCGCCGCTGAACATGGACGTCTCCGGCGAGCTGAAGAAGCTCCTGGCCGCGGTCAGGCACGGGGCTGACGCCGTCATGGACCTCTCCCTTGGTCGCGATATCCCGAGGATCAGGTCCGAGATCCTGGCTGCATCCCCGGTGATGGTGGGGACGGTACCCATCTATGAGACCGCGTACGAACTCTCGTGCCGGGGCGGGGGCATCACGGACATGACCATGGAAGACTTCCTGGCCACCATCCACGGGCAGGCCGAAGACGGCGTCGACTTCATGACCATCCATGCCGGGGTGACCATGCATGCCCTGAATGCCATGGAGTCCCAGGGCAGGGCCCTGGATGTGGTGAGCAGGGGGGGCTCCATGCTCATCGCGTGGATGCGGAGGAACAGGAGGGAATCCCCCCTCTACGAACACTTCGACGAGGTACTGGACATCCTGGCCGATTACGACGTGACCCTCTCCCTGGGCGACGGCATGCGGCCGGGATCCACCGTGGACGCCACGGACCGGGCCCAGATGGCCGAACTCGTCACCCTGGGGGAACTCGCCCGGCGGGCGAGGGACAGGGGCGTGCAGGTGATCGTCGAAGGTCCCGGCCACGTGCCCCTGGACATGATCGAGCAGAACATCCGGATGGAAAAGGCCCTGTGCCAGGGCGCGCCCTTCTACGTGCTGGGTCCCCTGGTCACGGACTGCGCGGCGGGCTACGACCACATCGCGGGCGCCATCGGCGGGGCCCTGGCGGCATTCTTCGGCGCCGACTTCCTCTGCTACGTGACCCCTGCGGAGCACCTGCGCCTGCCGGATGAGCGGCATGTGGTGGAGGGAGTGATCGCGTCACGCATCGCCGCCCACGCCGCAGACCTGGCAAAGGGCCTGGGCTCTGCCCGCCGGCGGGAGCGGGAGATGGCGCTGGCGCGCAGGGAACTCGCCTGGGACCGCCAGTACGAGCTGTCCGTGAACCCCCCGTACGCCCGCATGCTCAGGGAACAGAGCGGCATCGGGGCCGGGGAGGAATGCACCATGTGCGGGGAGTACTGCGCCATCAAGCGGATGCGGGGGTGATGCAGCCGGGCACCGACCTCGCCCCTTGCCCCGAGGTTTCCTCCCTGCTAACAGGGTGCCCATGGACACCCCCCTGATCAGCTGGCCCCCGCTCACCACAGGGACCCTGCTGAGGCGGTACAAGCGCTTCATGGCAGACGTCCGGCTCCCAGATGGCACGATCGTAACCGCCCACTGCCCCAACCCGGGCAGGATGCTGACGTGCTCGGAGCCTCTCAGGCCCGTGTACCTCTCTCTATCCCACAGTCCCGGCAGGAAGTTTCCCCACACCTGGGAGATGATCCGCATGCCCAAAACGCTGGTGGTGGTCAATACGCTGCGGGCAAACCGCATCGCCCGCAGCGCCATCGAAAAGGGGCTCATCCCCGAACTGTCCGGCTATTTGCATGTCAGCCCCGAGGTGAGGGTGTCCGATCGCTCCCGTATCGACCTGCTCCTCGAAGGGCCCGGAAAGAGACCCTGCCTCGTGGAGGTGAAGAGCTCCACCCTTGTTGTGGACGCCAAGGCCATGTTCCCGGATGCAGTGACCGCGAGGGGCCGCAGGCATGCACGTGAGCTTCAGGACCTGTGTCGAAAGGGATACAGGGCTGTCATGCTTTTCATCATCCAGCGCATGGATGCCACGGCCTTCACCACTGCCGGTCATATCGACCCCGAGTACGCCGCAGCGCTCCGACAGGCAATGGAGGCCGGCGTGGAGGTCCTGGCATATGACACGGCCATATCGCTTTCCGGGGTGTCCCTTGGCAGGAACATTCCTTGCATGTTCTGATGCGGGCGCCACACGCGTGCCGGGGCCATGGGGCGATCCCATTGAAACAATGTCTCCCCGCCCCTAAGAGGTTTACAGATGATCCATTGCAAAAGTCCATGGACACCGGCACAGAAGGGAGCGGACATGAAGACAGAGGCGTCAAGGAAGAACATCTACAGCGACATCATCCATTCCCTCATGGATAAGAACAGGAAGAGGGTCAAGCGGTACTACTGCGCCAGGGTCACCTGCCGCACCACCTTCTTCGACGCGGCCTGCGGCTATGCATGTCCCGAGTGCGGATCCATGGGCATCATCAGCGAATTCAGGAACGACACCGCCCTTGAGCACCCTCACGGCAGGGAGGTCCTCGGGTACCTCGACGCCATCGGCCGCCTTTTCTGTGCCGGATGCGCCGAACGCTACGGCCTGGGCGACGATGCAAGCCTCATCGTGTACACAGGCAGCGACCCCTACTGCAGGGACCACTGTGACGTGTGCAGGACACGACTGGACTCACAGGAAGAGACCGCAGACTAAAGGGGAAGCAGGACCGCTCGGGACCATTGAGTGCTGCGGGCATCTCCCGCAGACATCTCCCCCAAAACACCCTTTTTGCGCTATAAGGACTTGTCATGGCAGGGATACGCATCAATCGGTACGTGGCCTCCAGCGGTGCCATCTCCCGGAGAAAGGCGGACGAACTCATAGAGGCCGGCCGTGTGCGGATCAACGGGAAACCGGCCCGCCTCGGCGATGTCATCGACCCGGCCCGTGACGAGGTACGCCTCGACGGCAGGCCGCTCACCAGCCAGAGGATCTGTATCCTCGCCCTGTACAAGCCAAGGTACGTGCTCACCACCATGAGCGACCCCAAAGGCAGACCCTGCATCAGGGATCTGGTGCCCCGGCAGTTCCAGGGGGTCTTCCCGGTGGGCAGACTGGACTACGACGCGGAAGGCCTCCTCATCCTGACCAATGACGGAGATTTGGCGCATGCCATCCATCACCCCTCCTTCCAGGTGCCCAAGGTCTACGTGGTGAAGGTTACACCCAGGGCCACGGCCGAGGGCATCGCGCAGATGGAGCAGGGAGTTGTCCTCGACGGGGAGAAGACCCTGCCCGCCCGGATCGTCCATGTGCACGCCGGCGCCGACGGCTCCACCCTGCGGATCACCCTGCACCAGGGGCTCAAGAACCAGATCAAGCGCATGGCCTTGTCCGTGGGCCTGAAGGTGGTGTCGCTGAAGCGGATCAGCATCGGGCCCCTGGTCCTCAAGGGCATGGCGCCCGGCGAGATCCGCGAACTGAGCCCACAGGAGGTCAGGTCCCTCCATAAGATACTAAAAAAACATTAAAAACTTGACATGAGCCCGTCATGCTTTATATTCTTATAGGGGAATCCAGACTGAACCAGGAGGAGATACATGAACAAATCCGAACTGATCGAAGAACTCTCCATGCGCATGGCTCTCCACCCAAAGAAGGCAGAGGCCCTGGTGAACTCCATCCTCGGCTCCATGATCAATGCCATGAAGAACAAGAGGCGTGTCGAGATCAGGGGCTTCGGCAGCTTTGTCATGAGGGATTACCGGCCCTATGTGGGGAGAAATCCCAAGAGCGGGGAGAAGATCCAGGTCAAGTCGAAAACGCTGCCGTTCTTCAAGTCCGGCAAGGATATGCGCGATCAGGTGAACGACAAGGAACAGTAGATCCCTGGTTCAATCGGGCTGTGAACCGATTCCCGAATGAGAGCGTCTATATATTGACGCATATGACGCCATGCGTTATAATGCCCTCACAACCCTATGGGAAACCAATCCATACTCATTGTTGACGACGAAGCCCAGAACAGGGAGTATCTCTGTGAAATCCTCTCCGAGGAAGGGTATTCCGTAGCCACCGCCGCCAACGGAAACGACGCAGTGGCTCGTCTTTCCCAGGACTATTTTCACATCGTGCTCACCGACCTGCAGATGCCCGGCCTCGATGGTCTCGGGGTGATCCGGCACATGGTGGACAACAAGCTGAACACCATCGGCATCCTGTACACGGGCTACGGCTCGGTGAAGACGGCGGTGGACGCCATGAAGCTCGGGGCCTTCGATTACATCACCAAGCCCTTCAAGGCCGACGAGATCAAGGTGGTGGTGAAGCGGGCCCTGGAACACCTCGCCCTCCAGGAGGAGAACGTCTTCCTCAAACAGCAGCTCAAGGCGAAGTACAAGTTCGACAACATCGTGGGCACCTCCGACAAGATGCAGAAGATCTTCAGCCTCATAGACAAGGTCTCGTCCACCGACTCCACGGTCCTCATCCTCGGCGAATCCGGCACGGGCAAGGAACTGGTCGCCAGGGCCCTGCACTTCAACTCTGCCCGGGCCGCCAACCCCTTCGTCCCGGTAAACTGCGGGGCCATTCCGGAAGAACTGCTGGAGAGCGAGCTCTTCGGCCACGAGAAGGGTGCCTTCACCGGGGCCTTCAGGACGAGAATCGGCAGGTTCGAGCTGGCAAACAGCGGCAGCATCTTCCTTGACGAGATCTCGGAGATGAGCCCGAACCTTCAGGTCAAACTCCTGCGCGTCATCCAGGAGCGCGAGTTCGAGCGCGTGGGCGGCGTGAAGTCCATCAGGGCCGACGTGAGGATCATCGCAGCCACCAACAGGGACCTCGAGGAGGAGGTGAATGCCGGGAGGTTCCGGGAAGACCTCTACTACCGGCTCAACGTGATCCCCATCCACATCCCGCCGCTGCGCGAGAGGTCGGACGACATCCCGCTCCTCGTCAAGCACTTCCTCGAGAAGTACGGCGACGGAAAATGCCAGAAAAAGGCCGAGTTCAGCAAGAGGGCGCTTTCCGCGCTCATGCGCTACCGGTGGCCCGGCAACGTGCGTGAGCTGGAGAACCTGGTGGAGCGCATGGTGGTCCTGTGCGACGCCCCACTCATCGAGGCGGAGGACCTCCCTGAAAAGATCCTCTCGGCTGCGCCGGCGTCCGCAGTCACCCGGCATCTCATTGACCTCCCCGACTCGGGCATCGACCTGTCCACCGCGGTGAACGAATTCGAGCGCAATATCATCATCCAGGCGCTGACCAAGAGCAACTGGGTCAAGAACCGGGCAGCCAAGCTGCTTCGCGTGAACCGCACCACCCTGGTGGAGAAGATAAAGAAGCAGAAGCTCGAGAAACCATCCGAACAGAACATGGCATAGGCCCTGAAGTACCACCCCCCGGGCGGAACCCGTCGGCGGTATGTCCGGTCCCTGTCACTGGCATGGTTGTTGTATTTCTCTCCTGCGGTGAAGAACAAAAGACCCATACCGCCCATGCTCACAGCGATGCTCCGGCATGCCATGCCGGTCATCTGCGCGATCCTCATCTCCGCAGGCCCGGCGGGAGCCGGAGACGTCCTGGTCGGGGCCTCCTCCACAGGCACCCGCATCGTCTTCTTCATCAAGGCGGTCCATACCATCAGCCCCGACGTCTCAGAGCAAAACCAGACGCTGATCGTCAATTTTCCCCACACTGTCGCGGAGCCACAGAGCATCCAGGACCGGTTCCTGATCCAGAGCCTCTCCTTTGACGGCACCCGTGCGGTCATTACCATCAAGAAGCCCTTCACCTACACGGCCACCTTCAAACAGATGCCCACCCGGTTCATCATCGACGTGACGGAGCGGGGGCCGGCCGAGGCGGAGATCCCCTGCCCCATCCGGCGTTTCGACACGGTCCAGGGCAAGGAGGATCTCAGCGTGGCCATGGTGCTCAGCGATACGGCCATGCCCGAAGTCCGTGCCACCAAGGCGGGCACCGTCTTCATCACCTTTGGCGGAACGATCGCATGCCAGGACATGGAACGGCTGCTCCAGGGCACTCCCCAGCTCACTTTCGTCCGGCTCACCAGGATGGAGCCCGGCACGACGCTGACCCTCTCCCTGGCACCCGGGTATTCGCTGAAGGGCACCAGGGTCGAGACCGGCAGAAGGCGGATCATCTTCGACATGGACCTGAAGGAGACCCCGGAGTCTTCCGGGATCCGCCGCCGGGCGGCCGAACAGCTCCTGGCAGCGGGAAACAGCGCCGGGGTCGTCTCCCTGCTCCAGCCCCGCCTGCAGACGCTCACCCCCGAGGAGAAGATCCTCCTGGCGCGGGCCACCTGGGCGCGGGCCTTTCCCTACCGGATGGGGGAAACGTCGAACAGGGCCCTGTCCCTGATGAGGGATGCGGTGCAGGACATGCCCGAAGGCCGCGGCCGCGAGGAGGCCATGCTGGAGTACGGCTCCATGCTCATCCGCGCCGGGAATCATGCAGGGGCCTCACCGCTGGTCAAGCAGCTCTTGGAATCCTCCGACACGCGCATCAGGACCGAAGCCGCCCTCTGCGAGATGGTCATCCTGAACCGGGCAGGGTCCCACCAGGATGCGTACGCGGCAAACAAGCGCCTCATGATGGGTCTCGGCGAAGGAGACCTTCCCGTAGCCCTCAGGCCGATGCACCTGGCCGTGCTGGCCGACACCTACCTCGGGCTGAACGACTACCCCAGGGCGCTGGATCTGTACCGGCAGGCCCTCGCCCAGGATCCGTCCTATCCCCGCCGGGATCCGGGCATCCATGCGCGCATGGGCCAGGCTGCGTTCAAGATGGGCGACTTCGTCCAGGCCCGGGACATCCTCACCCGCGCCTTCAATCTGGGTGACAATGCCGAGCGGCAGAGCCACCTCCTCATGCTGGGAGACAGCCTGTATCAGCTCGGGGAAAAGGACGGCGCCGCGGTGGTCTTCTCCCAGGTGGAGTCCCTGGCGCCCGGGGGCGACAGCCTGGTCATCGCCAAGCTCAAGACCGCGCGGATCATCGTGGAGAAAAACACGGACGAGCGCGGCATGCTCCCCGACAGGGCCTTCAACGAGGTCATGGACATCTACGAGTCCCTGAAGACCACGGAGGAGTTCAGGGACAAGTCCCTCGCCTCCCTCGTGAAGGTCCGGATCGCCCAGGCATATGCCAGGCACGGGGACTGGGAACAGGCCCTGGACACCTACCTCGAGGTGTGGAAAGGCTCGAAAAAGGGTGACACCATCCACCACTATGCCCAGGTGGAGGCACTCAGGAGCATCATGGAGCGGGTCCGCGTCCTGTACCGGGATTCACGCCATGACCAGATATACGCCATCTACGCGCGGTACAAGGATACCTTCATCAAGGAGCTGCAGGACAGCGCCGCCCTGTTCATCATCGGAGACACCCTGAACCGCAGGGGGGATCTCAAGGCGGCACGCTCCATGCTGGACCTCTCCATCAGGGGCGATTCCGTCTACAAGGAGCAGGCCTACGTGCTGCTCTTCACCATCGACATGAAGCAGGAGCGCTACGAGGAGGCCCTCATCTGGAACACCCTGTACCAGAGCTCCTACCCGTCGGGAAGGGATTCCGGGTACATGAAGGAGCGGCGGGGCGAGGCGCTGTATCGTCTGGGCAGCCTCACCGCATGCCTGCCGTACCTCGAGGCCTCCGCCGACGGGAAAGGGCCGCTGGCCCTGCAGTCCCTGTCGTTCCTCAACGACGCTTACCGCAGGCTGGACATGCCTGAGAAACAGCGGCAGACCCTGGACAGGATCATCTCCTACCATCCGGACAGGGTCTCGCCCGTCATCGAGGAGGCCCTCTACCTCAGGGCGAACCAGCTGAGGAAGACCGGTGACCTCGAACGGGCCCGATCGCTCTACCAGGCGCTGCTGGACGCCTACCCAAGATCGGCCCACGCGCACTGGGCCATGTACCACCTCGCCGGCATCGCCGGCACCCGGGGGGATCGCGGGAAGGCCAGGGAGATCCTCATCAACATATCGCGGATCAGCAAGGACCCCGTCCTGCTCTCCGCAGCCCGGGCACTGTCCGCCGAAATCGAGCTGGACAAGGATCTCGAGGGATACGAGGCGACGAAACCACGATCGGAGAGACAGTGAGCGCCATGGGTATCGCCATCCTGGACACTGACAAGGAAACCGCCAACCTCCTGGCCGAACTCATCGCAGAGACCGGCGAGTCCCCCTGTCCGTACACCAGCAAGGACAAGTTCCTCGAGGTCATCAACCCCGGGCAGCACTCCATCGCCATCATCTCCGACGAATTCGTCGACGTGGTGGAGGGGACCAAGCAGGTCTACGACACCATCGAGATCATCGCCATCGGCGCGTCCGACGGCTCTGCGTGCCTGAAGGCCGGCGCCTCGCACTTCCTGCGCAAGCCCTTCAGGGCCGAGGAGATCGTCCAGGTCATCCAGGCCCTGGGCACACCCGGGCAGGCCCGGCAGGCTCAGGCAGAGACCCCCTTCGTGGTGGCGGATGCCGCCATGGGGCGGATCATGGAGGTCATCCGCAAGGTCGCCCCCACCCAGGCGCCGGTGCTCATCATGGGGGAATCGGGCACGGGCAAGGAGGTCATCGCGCGGACCATCCATGCGCTGAGCAGGAGGCGGACAGGCCCCTACGTGGGGATCAACCTGGCCGCCATCCCCGAGACGCTCCTGGAAAGCGAGCTCTTCGGGTACGAGAAGGGGGCGTTCACCGGGGCCTATGCGACAAGGGTGGGCAGGTTCGAACAGGCCGACGGCGGCACCATCCTGCTGGACGAGGTTACCGAGATCGGGTACGCTCTGCAGGCCAAGCTGCTCAGGGTCCTCCAGGAACGCCAGATCGACCGCGTGGGGGGGAAGATCCCCGTCAAGGTGGATTTCCGGGTTATCTCCACCACCAACCGCGACATCGCATCAGAAATCAAGGCGGGCCGGTTCCGGAACGACCTGTTCTACCGCCTGAACGTCATACCCATCACGGTGCCCCCTTTGAGGGACCGCAGGGACGACATCCTGCCGCTGGCGACCCATTTTGTCAGGAAGATCGCCGCCCGCGAGGGCATGCCGGAAAAAGTGCTCAGCACACAGGCAAAAGATGCCCTCCTGAAGTATTCCTGGCCGGGCAATGTACGGGAAATGGAGAACGTCATCGAGCGGGCCATGATCCTCACCGAGGGGGACACCATCTCGCCGGAGCACGTCCATGTGGACGGCATGTCCATGGGGGATGCCCTAGCCCTGCCCGAAGCGGGAACCACCATCCACGACATGGAAAAACGCCTGATATACTCGACCCTTCAAAAGGTGGCCGGCAACAGGACCAAGGCCGCCACACTCCTGGGCATCAGCATCAGGACCCTGCGGAACAAGCTCAACGAATACACCAGGGGAGGTCAAATTTCTGACGATTTCCCCGGGGACCCCGCAGGCTGCAACCCTGAAGATTCCTAGCACTTTTCCCGTACGCACCCTTGGTACGACAATTGCTTTCAATGGCATGAGGAGAGAGGATATGGGCGACATCTTCGGAAAGATCATCCCGGAAGTGACGGATCACATGACGTACCGGACCTATCGCCAGGAGGTCATCTCCAGCAACATCGCCAATGCGGACACTCCCGGCTACAAGGCCAGGGAGGCCACGTTCGAGAAGGAGCTGGATTCCCGGCTGAAGATGACCGTCACCGACACCGCCCACATGAAGGAGTCGCCGGGCAGGCCCCTGTACAGGACCGTGGTCGACCCATACTCCCGCATCGGGAACGACGCCAACACCGTGGATATCGACCGGGAGATGATGAAGCTCAGCCAGAACCAGCTCCTGTACAATGCTTCGGCGGAAATCCTCACCAGAAAGTTCGAGGGGCTCAGGAACGTGATAGGAGGTATCAGGTAATGGACCTTTTCACCGCCATGGACATCAGCGCGAGCGGCCTGAGGGCCCAGCGCACCAGGATGAACGTCATTTCCAGCAACATCGCGAACGCCCGCACCACCAGGACCCCCGAAGGCGGTCCCTACCAGCGCAGGGACGTGATCCTGCGGGAACGGTCCTTCAAGGATGCCCTTTCGAGCGTGGATGTTCAGGAGATCGCCGTGAACACCACCCCGGGGGAGCGCATTTACGACCCGGGCAACCCTGACGCGGACGAACAGGGCTATGTCACCATGCCCAACGTGAACCTCATGGAGGAGATGGTGAACATGATGAACGCAGCCAGGGCCTTCGAGGCGAACTCCATCGCCGTGAAATCACAGAAGGACATGGCGCTCAAGGCGCTGCAGATCGGGAGGTAGTCATGCGCATCGACAAGCCTGATTTCACCCTGACCGGTCCGTTCACCCCTGCCAAGGACAAGCCCTCCGGAAAGGGCGGAACGTTCATGGAAACCCTGAGGGAAGCCATCGACTCCGTCAACCGACAGGCAAAGGAGTCCGAGCAGATGGCAACAGACCTCTCGTCCGGCAGGGCACCGAGCATCCACGAGGCCATGATCGCCATGCAGAAGACCGATATCACGCTGCGCCTCATGGTGACCATGACCAACAAGCTCATTGAAGGCTTCAACGAGCTGAAGAGGTTGAGCTAGCCATGATGAACCTCGTAAAACAGCTTCCGGCCAAATTCACCGCCATGAGCATGGGCCAGCGGATCGGCCTCGTGGCCGTGAGCGCCATGGCCCTTGCGGTCATCGCGGTGAGCATCATGTGGGCCACCGCGCCGAAGTACCAGTACCTGTTCACGAACCTGAACGAGCAGGACGCGTCCCTGGTGGTGCAGCGCCTCAAGGACGACCGCATCCCCTACCGCCTCACCAAGGGCGGGACCGCCGTCATGATCCCTGAGGAGAACGTCTACGAGACGCGCCTGACGCTGGCCGCCGAGGGCATCCCCAAGGGGGGCACGGACAAGGGCTTCGCGCTGTTCGACGAGACCGGATTCGCCACCTCCGAGTTCGTGCAGAAGATCAACTACCAGCGGGCCCTGCAGAACGAGCTGGCCAACACTATCATGTCCCTGGAAGAGGTCGAGTTCGCACGGGTCCACATCGCCATGCCCAAGGAGAGCATCTTCATCGAGGACGAGAAGCCCGCCAAGGCATCCATCGTCATCCGGGCAAAGCCCGGCATGCAGATGGGTCCCTCCCGGGTACAGGGCATCGTGTACCTGGTGGAGAAGAGCATCCGGGGGCTCGATCCCGAGAACATCAGCATCGTGGACATCAGGGGAAGGGTCCTCTACGAGGGGAAGAAGGACTCCGACTCGGTCACCATGGCCAGCGACCGCCTCGAGTTCAAGAGGGCCATCGAGCACCAGCTGCAGGAACGCTCCGAGGACCTCCTGGAAAAGATCGTGGGTCCGAACGCCGCCGTGGTGAAGGTGAGCGCTGACGTGAACATGGACATGGTCAAGAGCGTCCAGGACATGTACGACCCCGAGATCCACGTGGTGCGTTCCGAGGAGCTCAAGAACCAGTATGCAGCGGCCCGGGGTGACACCCAGGGCGCCGCGGGCACGCCGTCGAACCTCCCCACGGGCAGGGGCGGCCCCGAGGCGGTCCCGGGCCAGGATGCCGCGGGCGCCGGGTCCATCGTGCGGAACTACGAGATCGGCAGGAACCAGACGGAACGCATCTACTCCCCGGGCGAAGTCAAGAAATTGACGGTGTCCGTGGTGGTGGACGGGACGTACAAGACCGACAAGGACGGCAACAAGCTGTTCGTGGCCCGGCAGGCCTCCGAGCTCAGGGAGATCGAGAACGCGGTGAAGAACGCGGTGGGGTTCAACGCGGACCGGGAAGACCTCATCTCGGTGTCCTGCATGCCGTTCGCCCAGGACGACACCGACGTCGCCGCCATGTCCACCCTGGAAAAGAACCGGGAGCTCATCATGACCCTGGTGAAGTACACGCTCGCCTTCCTCGCGATCCTGCTGGTGCTCTTCCTGGTCATACGGCCGCTGCTCAAGTGGCTCACCACCAGGTCCGGCCGGGTGGTGGAGCGCGTCCACGTCCATGAGCGGGGGATTCCGGCAGAGGACCGCGAGCTGCTGGAAGGCGGCGAGGAGATTCCGCAGATCGAGGCCGTGGCCAAGAGCGACGAGATGAAGCGGGCCGTGCAGGGCAAGCGCAAGACCATCGAGCACATCACGAAGAATGACATGAACACCGCCACGGCGGTGGTGAAATCCTGGCTGCAGGAGAATGCATGATGGGAAAACTCAAGAGGGTTGACGGCCCGCAGAAGGCCGCGATCTTTCTCATGGCAATGGGAGACGACTTCACCCAGGCCATTTTCAAGGGCCTCACCGAGCACGAAATGATGCTGCTCGGCAGGCGCATGGCAGCCCTCGAGGACGTGACCATCCCGGTGGACACGGTCCGCACCATCATGGACGAATTCGAGCAGCTCTCCGGCGAGGTGAGCGGCGTCACCGGCAAGGGCATCACCTACCTGCGCGATGCCCTCGTGTCGGCCTTGGGCCAGGACAAGGCCAAACCTATCCTGGACTCCATCTCCCTGGCCATGGACACGGCGGCCTTCTCGTCGCTGCGTTCCATCGACCCGTCCATCCTGGTGGACTACCTCAAGGGCGAGCACCCCCAGACCATCGCCCTGGTGCTGGCCCACCTCGACCACCAGAAGGTCGCCCAGATCATCAAGGAGATGCCTGAAAAGCTCCAGCACGAGATCGTCTTCCGCATCGCGAACCTCGGCATGGTCCCCTCCGGGGTCATAGAGGACGTGGACGAGGTGCTCAAGAAGGAGATCGAGGCGATGGGCAGCGTGGAGAGCAAGAAACTCGGCGGCGTCGAGACCGTTGCCGAGATCATGAACCAGCTCGACCACAATACCGAGAACAACATCTTCGCCTCGCTGGAGGAGATCGACGCCGACCTGGCGGAAACCATCCGCCAGAAGATGTTCGTCTTCGAGGACCTGATCAACATCGACAACCGCGGCATCCAGACCATCCTCAAGGAGATCACCAACGAGGACCTCTCCCTGGCGCTCAAGACCTCCAGCGAGACGCTCAAGAACCACATCCTCAAGAACATGTCTTCGCGTGCATCCGAGATGCTCCTGGAGGATATGGAGACCATGGGCCCGGTGAAGCTCTCGGACGTGGAGAACGCCCAGCAGAACATCGTGCGCGTGGCGCGCAAGCTCGAGGCGGCCGGCAAGATCGTCATCGGCGGAAAGGGCGGGGAAGATGTCCTCGTCTAAGATCATCCGGGGCGGCGACCCGCGGGACGCCAGCGTCACCCCGTACAAGGCCAGGGAGATGCAGGCCAAGGCCAGCCTCAAGGACACCCAGGCCCAGGCCGAGGCCATCCTCAAGAGGGCGCGGGCCGAGAAGGAGGCCATCGAGATGGAGGCCTACCGCAAGGGCCTGGAGCAGGGTCAGGCCCAGGGCCAGAAGATGGCGGTCAAGCGGATCGAGCCCCTGTTCCAGACGCTCACGAAGGCCGTGGAGGAAGTGAAGAAGATCAGGCAGCTCATCGTGGAGAAGCACCAGGACCAGATCCTGGAGATCCTGTTCCTCATCGCCGAGCGCATCATCCACCGCGAGATCAACCTGTCCCCGGACATCGTCCTTGACACGGTGAGGCAGGCATGCACCCACCTGTCCGAGACCGAGGAGATCCGCATCCGGCTCCACCCCTCGGACTTCGAGTACATGCGCGACATCGAGCGAATCCTGTCCACCCACCTCACCGGCAAGCGCACCCTGCATTTCGTGGAGGACACCACCCTGGACCGCGGGGGTGTGATCATCGACACCGAGTTCGGCGAGATCGATGCGAGCATCCGCTCGCAGATAGAGCACCTGAGAGAGGCCGTGCTGGAGAAATGATCGACCTGCGACGACAGATCCTGGCGCTCAGGGAGCAGGACCCCATCCTGGTCCGCGGCAAGGTCACCAACATCGTGGGCCTGGTGGTGGAGGGGCACGGCCCGGGCAGCGCCATGGGCGGCATGTGCGAGATATTCTCGCGGTCCCGCAGGGAGTCCATCATGGCGGAGGTGGTGGGGTTCCGCGACAAGCGGGTCCTCCTCATGCCGCTGGGCGACCTGAGCGGCATCGGGCCGGGCAGCATGATCATCGCCCGGAAATCGCAGCCCACGGTCAAGGTGGGCGGCGACATGCTGGGCAGGGTCATCGACGGCATGGGCGAACCCCTGGACGGCAAGGGACCGCTGGTGCTGGACCAGGAGATGCCGCTCTACGGCAACCCCTACAACCCCCTGAAGAAGAGGCGCATCGATACGCCCCTGGACCTCGGCATCAAGGCCATCAACGGCCTGCTGACCGTGGGCAAGGGCCAGCGCATGGCCATCATGGCGGGCTCCGGCGTCGGCAAGAGCGTGCTCCTGGGCATGATGGCACGCCACACCAAGGCCGACGTGAACGTCATCGCGCTCATCGGCGAGCGCGGCAGGGAGGTCAAGGAATTCCTGGAGCGGGACCTGGGCGATGAGGGCCTCAAGCGGTCCGTGGTGGTCGCGGCCGTATCCGACCAGCCCTCCCTGATCCGCATCCGGGGGGCGTACCTCGCCACGGCCATTGCGGAGTACTTCCGCGACCAGGGCAAGGACGTCCTCCTCATGATGGACTCCATCACCCGGTTCGCCATGTCCATGCGGGAGATCGGGCTGGCCGTGGGAGAGCCCCCCACCACCAAGGGCTATACCCCGTCGTGCTTCGCCAAGATGCCCAAACTGCTGGAACGCGTCGGCAACACCGCGTCCAAGGGGAGCATCACCGGCCTCTACACGGTGCTCGTGGAGGGCGACGACATGACCGAGCCCGTGGCAGACACGGTGAGGTCCATCGTGGACGGACACATCGTGCTCTCCCGGGAGCTGGCCTCCAGGGCCCACTACCCGGCCGTCGACATCCTCAGGAGCGTGAGCAGGGTCATGAACGACATCGTGGATGAAAAGCACTTGAAGTCGGCAAGGGACATCCTGTCCCTGTCGGCGGTGTACGAGGAGGCACGCGACCTCATCAACATCGGCGCCTACGTGGCGGGGAACAACCCCGAGATCGACACGGCGATCCGCCACCACGATGCCATCACCCGGTTCCTGAGGCAGGGCATCAACGAGAAGGCCACCATCGAGGAGTCCGTGGCCCAGATGAACGCCATCACGGCCGCGAAGAACGCGGGAAAGGCGTGACATGGCCTTCCGGTTCAGGTTCGCCATCCTTTTGAACGTGCGGAGGATCCAGGAAAACCTGGCGCAGCAGGCCCTGTCCCAGGCCCAGCGCCAGATGAGCACGCTCGTGGCCATGAGGGAGCAGGTCATGATCCGCAAGGAGGTGCTCAGGGCGGAGCTCATGACCAGGATGCAGGGCGGCGTCACATCGGAAGAGGTGCGGCAGTACTACACATACCTCCATCATCTGGAGGAAGGCATCGCGCGCATCGACGAGAACATAGAAAAGGCAGGGCGCTTGGTGGACGAGAAACGTGAAGCACTCCTGAAGGCGAAACGTGCCCACAAGGGGATCATGCGGCTCAGGGAGATCCACCAGGCCCGGTATGACGAGATCGAGAGGAAGCACGAGATGAACTTCCTGGACGAGATCGCCGTCATAAAGGCTGGAGGTAAGAGATGAAGGTGAAGATTCTGCTCGGACTGCTCATCATCAATCTGTCCCTGGTGGGCATCTACCTCGCCGTGAGGCCCGCCCCGGTGGCGGCGGTGGACACCCAGACAACCCAGAAGAACCAGACCCAGCCCATTCTGCAGCAGCCTATCGGGATGACCCCGGCCGATCAGGCGGAGATCATCCGCCAGAAGGAGGAACGCCTCAAGGCCCGCGAGAAGGAGCTCAAGGAACTGGAACAGCAGGTCCAGGAAAAGATCGCACGCCTCGAGGCCGTCGAGGCAGCCATCAAGGCCGACCTGGCGGCGTACCGGTTCGCCAGCAGCGAGAGGATCAAGCACCTCGTGAAAATCTACTCCTCCATGAAGCCGGGGGCCGCAGCGAACCTGATGAACAACCTGGACACCGACGTGGCGGTGGAGGTCTTCCTCGGCCTGAAGGGCGACGTGGCTGGCGGCATCCTGTCCTACATGGAACCCGTCAAGGCGGCGACCATCACCCAGCGTCTGGTGAGCTACCGCGGCGCCGGCAAGGCCCCGTCCCCCGAGGCGGCTCCCGAGCAGTAGCATCACGCCGGGGAAGGGCTCATCCGACCGCGGTCCCGCCTGACATCCCCTCCAGGACACCCGCCGGCCCCGGGGAAGACAGCGGGGGTCATCCAGCCGAATAGCGGTGTTCCGGAAGTTCCTGGTCCTTGAAGAGTTCTTCCCTGATCCTGCGGAAGGTGTGCTCGTGTTTGATGAACGCGTCCACCACGTCGGGGGCGAAATGGGTGCCGCGGCTCTCCACGATGATCTTCTTCGCGTCCTCGTGGGAGTACGCGTCCTTGTAGACACGCTTGGAGGTGAGCGCATCGTACACGTCGGCCAGGGCCACGATCCTGGCCGACAGGGGTATCTGCTCGCCCTTGAGACCCCTGGGGTAGCCCGTCCCGTCCCACTTCTCGTGGTGGTAGTAGGCGATCTCCTTGCCGAGCGTCAGGAAGGACTGGCCTTCGATCTTCGCCTCCACCTCCTTGAGGGCCTCGCCCCCCAGGGCCGAGTGGCGCTTGACCACCTCGAACTCATCGGGATTGAGCCGCCCCGGCTTCAGGAGGATGGCGTCCGGGATGCCCACCTTGCCGATGTCATGGAGAATGGAGGAATTGTAGATGTCCTCGATGTAGTCGGCGGTGATGTAGCCCGCGTACTCGCTGTGCTGGGCGAGTTCCTCGGCCACCACCTTGCTGTACTCCCTGATCCGCTCCAGGTGGGCGCCCGTGTCGGCGTCCCGGTACTCGGCGAGTTTGGCGAGCCCGAGGATGGTGGCGTTCCGGGCGCTCTGCACCTTCTTGTAGGACTCGAGGAGGTCCTTCTCCAGGCGCTTGCGCACGGTGATGTCGCGGATCACGAGCTGGAACCCCACGATCTGGTATTCCTTCATGATGCACTTGGCGTTGCACTCCACGTCGAACACCCTGCCCTGCCGGTTCACGATCTTGAACTGGAGGTCCTTCACGGTCTGCTCCACGGGGAGCCGGATGATCATGCGCTCCACCAGGCTCATCTGTGAGGGATGCACCAGGCTCAGGAAATTGGTGTGGGCCTTCTCGTCGGCGGAGCCGATGAACTCGTAGAACCGGGGGTTGGCCATGAGGATCCGGGAGTCTCTGTCCACGAGGAGCACGATGTCGATGATGTTCTCGTAGAGTTCCCGGTACCGCAGCTCGGACTCCTCGAGCTGCTTCACCCGCTTCTCCACGTCTGACTCGAGATTGTGTGCATAGTACGAAAGCCGTTCCGCCAGGGCATCCATCTCGCTCTTGAGCTTCACCTCGCGCTTGCGGGCCCTCGTGTCCTCGAAGCACTTCAGCACGGCGATGACGATGAAGAACGCGAAGAAGAAGCTGTTGCTGAAGAAGACGTTCAGGTTTTCCGGCGTATGCCGGGAAAGAAGCACGATGGGAACCGCATAGACGATGTAGAGCACCACCCCGAGGACCGCCCCCTGCAGTGCATTCAGCGGCAGGATGACCAGGACCGCCACCAGGACCATGACGACCCCCACGTAGTAGAACGAGTCGTACCCCCCCATCTTCACGCACATGAGCGTGATGGTGGCACCCGAGATGAGGTATGCGATGATGGAGATGGGGTACGCCAGCGCCCTGCCCCACTGGGAGAAATACAGGATGAGGAAGCCCGTGAGGATGCAGGCGCAGCCCAGCCGGTAGAGCAGGAAGAGCTGGAAGTGGGGCCGCACCACCACGTAATCGAGGATGCTGAAGAGCGGGATCAGGACGATGCCGATCAGGAGGATGGCGAGCACCCTCTGATGGTAGAGCTCCCGCGTCTCGCCGAGAAAGCGCTCATGCCATGGTTCGTTCTTCACAGCCATACCATTTCACACTATCGGCATATGACGTGGAAAATTTAAGTGGTCCCCTCTCTGGGGGCAGGGGCTCAGAGGAGTCTGGGCAGGTCGTCGAAGGGGTGATCCGCATCGAAGTCCGGGTTGTAGGTGTTCGCGGCATCCAGGTCCTGGCAGAACACGGTCTCGAACCCGAGTTCCTCCGCCCTGTCCAGCACCACCCGGTACTCCTCGGGGGTGATGCGGCGACGCATGTCGGGCAGGTCCCCCCGGTAATGGACAGGGTTGTACTGGGACATGAGGCTCAGGGGGATCCCCGTGGAGAGGCCGGCGAGGAATTCGAGGACCGCAAAGGGGTTTGAGCGCATGCCCGGCAGCACGAGGTGCCTCACCATGAGCCCCTGCACGGCCCTGCCCGCAGGATCGTTCACGAGCGGTCCGATGGCCCCGTACAGATAGGAGATGGCCTGGCGTGCCGCATCCCAGTAATCGTCCACCCCGCTCAGGGCGCTGCCCGTGGCGTTGTCCCCGTACTTGAGGTCCATGAGGAAGATCTGGGCATGCTCCCTCCAGACCTCGAGGCACTCCCTGGTCTCGTAGCCGCTGGAATTCACGAGGACGGGCACCTTCAGGCCCCGCGTCCGCGCGGAGGCGACGGCGTCACAGACCCAGGGGGTGTAGTGGGTAGGGCTCACCAGGTTGATGTTCGAGCAGCCCGCACCTTCGAGCCGCAGCATTGCCTCGGCCAGCTCCAAGGTCCCCATGGGCCGGCCCTGGCAGCGCTGGCTGATCTGGGCGTTCTGGCAGTAGCTGCACCGCATGGGACATCCGCAGAAGAACACGGCCCCCGACCCTGCACCCGCCACCAGCGGGGGCTCCTCGCCCCGGTGGACGACCACGGCTCCCACGAGGACCTCGCGTGAGGACCTGCAGGCACCCCTGGCCCGGTCGCGGTCAACCCCGCACCGCCTCGGGCACAGCGTGCATGGCTTCACGGGGTGTCCCTGAGGAGATCCTGGATGACCTTTCCCCTGTCGTCCCGGGGGATCTCGGGGACGAACACCACCTTCCGGGGGGTCTTGAAGGACGCCAGGTGCTTGCGGGCGAACCTCTTCACGTCGTCCTCGCTCAGGTCCCTGCTGTCGGCCACCACATAGGCCTTGATGATGGCGCCACGCATGAGGTCCGGCTCGCCGATGATGGCCGAGTCGCGCACGCCGGGCAGCGTGTTGAGGACGTTTGTCACCTCCCTCGTGTAGACGTTGAAGCCCGAGGTGATGACCATGTCCTTCTTGTACCCGGTGATGGTGATGTACCCCTCCCCGTCCACGTACCCGAGGTCTCCGGTGTGGAGCCACCCGTCCGTGAGGATCTCGGCGGTCTCCTTCTCCCTGCGGTAATAACCCTTCATGACGTTGGGCCCCTTGAACATGAGCTCGCCGGTCTCCCCGGGGCCGAGCTCCCTGCCGCCGTCGTCCACCACCCGCACGGACACCCCGGGAACGGTCTGCCCGATGGTGGACGGCTTGATGGGGCGGTACTTCTGGTTCACCGAGCATACCGGCGAGGCCTCGGTGATGCCGTAGCCCTGCCGGATCTCCGTGTGGAATTTCTCCCTGAAGGACTCGTACACCTCGAGGGGCAGGGCCGAGCCCCCGGCGATGAGGGTCCGTACTGCTGCGTAATCCACGTCCTGCATCTCGGGGTGGTGCACCAGCCCGAAGAAGAGGGTTGGCACGGCGCAGATGGCGGTGATCCCTCCCCCGGTGAGGACGGCTCTGAGCTCCTTGAAGTCGATCTTCTTCATGAGGTGCATGGTGCCGCCGTAGCGGAGCATGGAGAGCATGTTCACGCTGGCGCTGAAGGAGTGGAAGCAGGGGATGAGGGTGAGCGTGGTGTCCGTGTCGTCGGCTTCCATGCAGACGCGCAGGAGGTCCGAATTGTGGTCCAGGTTCCTCTGGGTGAGCTGGGCGCCCATGGGGTAGCCGGTCAGCCCGGACGAGTAGATCATGACCGCCACGTCGTCCGGCTCCCTCTCCTCCTCGATGCCGCTGCCCCTGCCCGAGACCCACCCCGGGAAGGTGCCCCCGCTGCCCACCGTGATGAGCACGTCCTGGGGGACCTCCCGGGCGATGGCATCATAGGTCTCCTGGTTGCCGACCTCGATGATGAGGGCCCTGGACTGTGAATCGCTCAGGATGTGCCTGAGCTCGCGCGCGGTGTAGGCCGGGTTCACCGTGGTCACCACCGCGCCGATCCCGACGGTGGCCATGTAGGTGACGACGAATTCCGGCATGTTGGGCAGCATGAGGGTCACGTGGTCGTCCCTGCCGATGCCAGCCTTGCGCAGCGCCGTGCCCAGTGAGTCGGTGAGCCGGTAGAGCTCCGAGAAGGAGATCTCCTGGTCTCGGAAACGGATGGCGGTCTTGCCGGGACGCTCCTTTGCGTGCGTGCGCAGCCACGAATACAGGTTCATATATCCCCCTTCATGCAGGTGAGGGAAAAGATCCCTCCGAAAACAATACCGGAAGATGTAGCATTCCCTGTGCGAAATTCCAAGTTCTCAGTTCGGCCGGGCGCCCTTCGCCGCGGGTTCAGGTCATCTTGACGATGATGTCACTGATGATGTTCGCCGCCTCGTCACCCCGGTCGGCGGCATTGCTCAGGTGCCGGTAGATCTCCCGCATCTTGAGCATGTACACCGGGTCGGTCCCTTCGAAGAGGTCGGCCAGGGCCCTGCGGTACTCCTTTTCCATCTTGTTCTCGTAGGCCTTGGCCTCCCTGGCGTGTTCCATGGCCACGTTGGGGTAGTGTCTGAGGTTCTTCAGCGCCGCGATGAGCTCCTTGCACTCCTTCTTGAGGATCTCGGTCATGGCGCTGATGTGCTCGTCGGCCGTCACCTTGTAGATCTGCATCTCGTACACCGTGGAGCAGGCGTAGTCCATGACGTCGTCGATGGCCCGGGACAGGGAGAAGATGTCTTCCCGGTCGATGGGGGTGATGAAGGTCTGGTTGAGATGGTCGATGATGATCCTGCGGAGGTCGTCGGCCTCTGTCTCGATGTCCTTGACCTGCTCGGCGTTCTCCCGGGTGCTGTTCTCCACGAACCTGCACAGGGCGCACAGGCCCTCCAGGGTCTTGCCCCCCTGTTCGTGGAGGAGCGCAAAGAAGTCGCCGTTTTGCCTTTTCTTCTTCCACCACATGGCTGACGTCCTGTTGCTGCCCTCCTACAGGGCTGTTTCGGGAATGTACAGGAAAAGATTAGCCGCCTGTGAGGGGCTTGATGCTGAACCGGTAGCAGTCAAAGTCCTCACCGCTGTCCTCCTGGAGGAACCGGTTGGTCCGGCAGAAGACCTCGAGCCCGCTCTCGCCGCGGTGGATGCAGACGCCGCAGAAGGCATCCATGGTCAGGGCCCCGTCGAGCCCGAGGGCGTGGCGCCGGTACTTGGGGCAGGGTCCGCAGTCCTCGATGGGACCGTCCCTCATGGCGCACCAGGCGCAGTGGTCTTTCCGGAAATCCATGCCCAGGGAGCATACGACGGGAACGCGGACAAGGGCAAGGGCAATCAGCGCCGGTGCGGCGCCACAGAGCTACCTGTCGAACCTGAACAGGGAGCGCAGCACCTTGAAGAGTCCGGGCATGCCCTCGGTGGACTCCTGCTCGGGCTGGGTCCCCGCAATGAAAGGCAGGGTCAGGGGCGATGCGGTCCATGCGGTGGCCCGCTTGCCGTTCACCGGGTCCACCTCGCAGAAGGCGATCCCCTCGGGGGCATGAGAGACCGCGGGGGAGGCGATCCGGGCCATGATCCTCGCAGCCACGGGCAGGGCCCCCTGGGCGCCGCTGAGCCCGATGGACCGGAAGGAGTCGTCCCCCATCCATGCCACGGTGACGACATCCTCTGTGTACGCGGCAAACCAGGAGTCCCGCAGGTCGTTGGTGGTGCCGGTCTTGCCGCACACCCCGGCCGGGACCCCGTAGGCATGGGCGGCCCTGGCGGTCCCCCTCCTCATGGCCTCCCGGAGGGCGGCACTCACGAGATACGTTGCCCCCTCGTCCAGGACGCGCTCGCCAGGGTTCGGCCCGGCGCTGTGGAGGACCGCGCCGTGCCCGTCGAGGACGGCCGTGATCGCCGACACCCCGGGCCGCATGCCCCTGCCGGCGAAGACCGCATACATCAGGGCCACGTCCAGGGGCGAACAGTCCACTGCCCCCAGGAGCACGGACGGGTGCGCCGGTACCCGGGTCTGAGGCATGACCTTCTTCGCCTCGGCCACCACCCGGTCCAGGCCCACATCGAGCCCGAGCCGGACCGTGGCCTGGTTGTGGGAGAAGGCCAGACCGTCCACCAGCAGCACCTCCCCATGGCTCCGGCCGTCGTAGTTCACGGGTGACCACACGCTCCCGTCGGGCAGGGGGACACTCACCGGGGTATCCTCGACGAGGCTGGACAGGGCGTACCCGTTCCTCAGGGCCGTGTAGTAGACCATGGGCTTGATGAGCGAGCCGATGCTCCGCCTGGCGCTTGCGGCCCGGTTGAACTGGGAGACGCGGTAGTCCCTCCCCCCCACCATGGCCAGGATCTCCCCGGTGGACGGCCTGAGGACCACCACGGCCGCCTGGACGCGTGCGGGCATGGAGGCGACTGTCCTGCGGACGGCGTCCTCGGCCGTGCGCTGCGCGTGCATGTCCAGGGTGGTGTAGACGTTCAGCCCCGACGTCACTGCCCCCTCTTCACCCGGGAACATCCTGCGCAGCGCAGAGACCACGTAATCGACGAAGTAGGGGGCCTGCCGCACGGCCGGGGTGAAGGGCACCACGCCCAGCGGCTTCTTCAGGGCCTCCCGGCAGCTCCGTGACGACACCCTCCCCTGGTCGTGCATGAGCGTGAGCACGGTATTCCTGCGGTCCAGGGCGGCCTTCGGGTGGGTATAGGGCGAGTAGCGGTTCGGCGAGCGCACGATGCCCGCCAGCAGGGCGGCCTCGTGCAGGTCGAGGGAGGACACCTCCTTGTCGAAGAACAGCCTCGAGGCCCTGGCGAACCCGTGGATACCCGCATACCCGCTGCGGCCGAGATAGATCTCGTTGAGGTACAGGGCGAGGATCTCGTCCTTGGTGAAGGCCGTCTCCATGATGAGCGCGAGCCAGGCCTCCTTCAGCTTGCGGCCGAGGGTCCTCTCGTGGGAGAGGAACAGGTTCTTCACGAGCTGCTGGGTGATGGTGGATCCGCCCTCCACCACCCGGGCGCTGAACAGGTCCGCCAGCAGGGCCCTGGCCATGGCCCGTACATCGATGCCCGGATGCTCCCGGAACCTGCGGTCCTCCACGCTCAGCAGGGCATCGATGAGCACGGGCGGACAGTCCTTCAGGGACACGATCTCGCGGTCCTCGTACCCGCCGTCGTACAGGGTTGCGATGCATTCGGGCTCGATCCGCGCCGAAGAAACCTCCTGCCGCGAATCCCCGGAAAGCACCCTCCTGATACGGCTTCCCTCCAGGTCGAGCTCCACCCTGGCGGACGGATGGTCGCCATGGGCGTCCACGAACCGGCGCCTTCGGATCACCATGCGGCCGGGGGTGGTACTGTACTGGCCTGGCGAGCCAGCCTGCTCCATCCTGCGGTATCTCAGGTGCGCAAGCCTCTCCGTGAGACCGGCCCGGGCGATGTCCATGCCGGGAGAGAGCTCGAATGGGGCCGCATACACCCTGGTGGGCAGCCGCCACAGGGTGCCGGTCTGGATCCTCCTCATCTCCCGGTAGGCATTCGCGGTCCAGACGGCAAGCAGCAGCATGCCAAGGAGCGCGAGGGCGCAGATGCCCCCGATGATGAACCTGCGGGTGCGTGTCACGACCACCCCTCTATAGGCGGGTGGGGGGTCGGGTGTCAATCCTGATGGGTCAGACCTGTCTCTTCCGGAGCACCTCGCGCTGCCGCATGAAGAGGTAGCGGATGATGTCCTCGCGGGTGTCCGTATCGATCTTCAGGAACTTCACGGCCACGGCATAGCGGCTGGTCACGGGCGTGCTGGTCAAGGCCTTCTGGCGGATCACCTCTCCCACGAGCCTCACGAACAGCAGCGGCGCCATGGGGAGGATGATCCGGATCTCCATCAGGTCTCCCATCTCCCGGGATTCGTCCGAGATGAACCGGATGCCCGAGGCGGAGATGTTGACCTCCTTGGGGGCACTCGTCATGAGCTCCTTGAACTCGTCGGCAAGGACCATGTGGATGAGCAGGTCGAGCTTGCGGTTGATCTCCCAGAGCCCCTGGCTCAGACCCGCCTCCCGCTGGGGCGCTGCGTCGTCGGAGCCGGGGTGGCCGTACTTGCCCTTGAGGAACGAGTCGAGGATGAGCTTGCTGGCCTGGATGCGCGCCATGGCCTCCGGCAGCGCCCTGGACTTCTCGGCGGCCGGGCAGAGCAGGCCGGCGCTGTAGTAGACCTTGTCGTAGATCCTGACGTCCTGGCGACGCTCGTGCCCCGGGGAGAGGTAGCACTCCACGGCGAGCTTCAGCCCCTTCTCGGTCCTCTCCACCACCCTGCCCATGACCGAGTCCTGGCCGTCGGTCACCTTCACGATGGAGCCGATGGTCACGTCGAGCGGTTCCTCCGGGACGAACACGAAGAGGTCCTCCTCAAGTACCTCGGTGACCCTGCCCTTTACCCTCTTGCCGTCGGGACCGTGGGCGGCGAGCCCCGAGCCCAGATCAAGGAGACTGTCAATATTCATTCCCAAGTCCTTTGCAAGGAATTATACTCCCTCGTATGCCTCCACGCGGTTGCGGCCCCTTCCCTTGGCGCGATAGAGCCCCGCATCCGCCTGTTCTACAAGATCCGCAGGCGTGAGTCCATCCCGATACTGGCTGATGCCGATGCTGACGGTGAGCGCGATCCCGGCCGGGAGCCGCATCTTTCCCACATATCCGCGTATCCGCTCGGCCAGCAGGTGGGCCTTGGAGAGCCCTGTCTGGGGCAGCATGACCATGAACTCCTCGCCCCCGTACCGGAACACCAGGTCGCTCTTGCGCACCCTTCCCTGGAGCCCTGAGGCGACGGCCTTGAGCACCATGTCTCCCACGGGATGCCCGTGCTCGTCGTTGATTCGCTTGAAATGGTCGATGTCGATCATCATGAGCGAAAAGACCGTCCGGTAGCGCCGGGACCGCTCCCACTCGGCCGGGAGGATCTCGGAGAACGCACGGTAGTTGAGCAGCCCCGTGAGACCGTCGCGGAAGGCCATGTTCATGAGGAGCTCGTTGTCCAGGAGCTTGGCGATGGCTGGCGTCAAATATTTGACCCATTCTGCGAAGATCCCCTCATGGACACCCGGGTTGATGGACAGGGTCACCTGGGCACCGGGCGAGGCGATGAGGGGGATGTCCACCCGGGAAGGAAGGTACGGGGCCTGGCCGCCGGCCAGCACACGGGTGTAGGCGCAGCCCTTTTCACCGAGCATCCGCCGGGCATCGACGTCGCCTCCCTGGGAGGCATCGAGCACGGAGTACACCTGCGGCTGTGCGCCCTGGACGCTCACGTAGAGCGCTGGCGCGGACAGCGGGAAGGTCTGCCCCATGAGCGAGACGAGTTCGGCGCACGCGCTCGATGCAGTGCGGCTCTTGAGCACGCTCATCATGCTCTCGGTGAACAGGGCCAGGGGCTTGTCCCGGTCCTGAGCGATCATGCCCGTCTTTCTCCTCGCTGCATTATCCCTGGTCTGACGTGCGATCATCGGTGCTCCTCTCAGGCAATGGTTTCTCAGACACGCCAAGGTTTTATGCAAAGTATGTGCCTTGATAAACCCCGTGTTGTGGTATATAGTGTGTTCGCACAGTTCCAGGCACGGCGATCCACGACAGGCGGCACGGATTCACGGAGGAACACGAGCGGTCACCGGCAGCGCATGCAGGGGGTCGAGGCACGGGCAAAACCGGCCATCGGCAGGTCCCTGCCAGGCCATGTCCTTTTGGGAAGGCCTTTCATGCTTGTCTCTGTCCAGACCCGGTACCCGGACAAGGAATACGCAAGGCGTGCACGGCGCGGCTGAAACGTGCCCGTCAATGCAGGCAACGGCGAAGAGGAAGACGGGAGCGGATATGACACAGGATTCCATCGACATCAGGTGGCACGGCAGGGGCGGCCAGGGGGCCATCACCGCGGCGAAGATCGTGGCCAAGGCCATGTTCGCCTCCGGATACCCGGGCGTGGCCATGGTGCCCACCTTCGGGACCGAGCGCAGGGGAGCGCCGGTGTTCACCTCGCTGAAGATCTCCAAGGAGAAGATCTACGACCTCTCCCCCATCGAGCGCCCCGACATCGTGGTGGTGCTCGACCACGTGCTGCTGGAGGAGGCGGACATCACCTCAGGGCTCAAGGAGGGGGGCATCATCGTGGTCAACACCCCCTGCAGCATCGACGCCTACCACTACGACCGGTACCGGGTGGCCATCTGCGACGTCACCTCGCTGTCGGTGAAGGCAGGCCTTCCCGAGGGCATGGTGAACTCCGGCATCATCGGCGCCTTTGCGAGGGCGAGCGGCATCGTCGGCATGGACATGCTCGTGGAGGAGATCAAGGAGGAATTCGCCCAGCGCAGACCCGAACGGAACGCCAAGGCGGCCCGGCTCGCCTATGAACACACCCTGATGGGAGGTTGAACGTGGGTACCCGCAGCTATGGAAGAAAGACGTCGCACAGCCAGCCGGGCCCCGGGGACGGCGGCAGGACCGGGTCGTGGCGGGTCGCCCGCCCGGTCATGGACCCGCAGACCTGCATCCCGGCCAAGCGCGGGGCGCCCGCGTGCTACATCTGCTGGCTCTACTGTCCGGACGGGGTCATCACCAGGACCGTCCCGCCCGCCATCGACCTCGAGTACTGCAAGGGCTGCGGCATCTGCGCCGAGGAGTGCCCCACCAAGGCCATCACCATGGTGGAGGAATCCTGTTTCATCCAGACCGAAGAGAGGAAGAAGTAAGGGATGCATATCATCGAATCAGGAAACGTGGCCGCAGCGTTGGGCGTGAAGCTCTCGCGGGCGCAGGTCATCGCCGCATACCCCATCACCCCCCAGACGCCGCTCACCGAGAAGCTCTCCGAGTTCGTGGAGTCCGGCGAGATGGTTTCCCAGTACATCCCGGTGGAGAGCGAGCACAGCGCGCTCGCCGTGTGCATCGCTGCCTCGTCCACGGGCGCCCGGGCCTTCACCGCCACCAGCGCCAACGGCCTGCTCTACATGCACGAGCAGATCCACTGGGCCGCGGGCGCCAGGCTGCCGCTGGTCATGTGCGTGGTGAACCGCGGCGTGGGCGCGCCCTGGACCATCTGGAACGACCACCAGGACTCCATGTCCCAGCGCGACACCGGCTGGATCCAGCTCTACGCGAACGACCACCAGCAGATCATCGACGGCGTGATCAAGTCCTACATGCTGGCCGAAGAGGTCATGGTCCCGGTCATGCTCTGCTACGACGGCTACCTCCTGTCGCACACCTACATGCCCTTCGAAGTCCCGGACCAGGCCATGGTGGACGCGTTCCTGCCCCCGTATAGGCCGGAGTACGCCCTCGACCCGGAAAAACCTGCCAACCTCAACACCGTGACGCTCCCGGACGTGAGGCCCGACACGTTGGGCAACGTGGCCCACGGGTACATGGAGATCCGCTACCTCCTCCAGGAGGACATGCAGCGGGCACTAGGCGCCATGGCCGGCGTGGAGGAGCGTTTCAGGAAACAGTTCGGCAGGGGGGGCGACCCCTTCTACGAGACCTACCGGTGCGAGGACGCGCGGTTCATCGCCGTGGCCGTGGGCTCGCTCTCCTACCACCTGCGGGAGGTCGTCGACGCCCTGAGGAAGGACGGCATCAAAGCGGGCATCATGAGCGTCCACCTCTACCGCCCGTTCCCGGCCCGGGCCGTTGCCGAAGTGCTCGCATCGGCCCAGGGCGTGGTCGTGTTCGAGAAGGCGCTGAGCTACGGGTACGAGGGGCCGCTCTGCTCGGACATCAAGGCGGCCCTCTATCCGGCTGCCGGCTCCCGGAAGAGGACGCCCTTTGTCCGCAACTGCATCCTGGGCCTGGGCGGCAGGGAGATCAAGACCCGGGAGCTCTACGATGCCATGAAGGCCGCCTGCACGGACAAGGCGCCGCTCACGGATGAAACCGCCTGGATCGGGCTGAAGATCTGAAGGGGAGACGCTGCCATGACCACCAAGACCACCATCCTGAGCCTGCCGGAAGAGGAGTTCGTCAACCCGGGCACACGGGCCTGCGCCGGATGCGGCCTGGGCACCGCATACCGCATCGCGCTCAAGGCCCTTGGGAAAGACACCATCCTCGTGGTGCCGCCCAGCTGCCTCACCGTGCTCCAGGGGCTCTACCCGGTGGCCGCCACCAAGCTCCCCTGTCTGAACGTCACCTTCGCCTCCACCGCGGCCGCCTCCACGGGCATGCTCGCGGCGCTGAGGGCCCTGGGCAGGGACCACACCAGGGTCGTGGCCTGGGCCGGGGACGGAGGCACGGCGGACATCGGCCTCCAGGCGCTCTCCGGGGCGGCCGAGCGCGGGGACGATTTCCTGTTCATCTGCTACGACAACGAGGGGTACATGAACACCGGGGTGCAGCGCTCGGGCACCACGCCCAGGGGCGCCATCACGGCCAACACGCCCATCAAGGGGAAATTTCAGCAGAAGAAGGACGTGCCGGCCATCATGGCGGCCCACAACCTGTCCTACGTGGCCACCTGCTCAGCGGCCTACCCCCTGGACCTCTACGACAAGGTGAAGAAGGCCGTGGACCTGCCCGGGGTGAAGTACCTCCACATCCAGATCCCCTGCCCGCCGGGCTGGGGGTTCGAGCCCCGCTGCACCGTGAAGATGGGCAAGCTCGCCGTGGAGACGGGCCTGTTCGAGCTCTACGAGGTGGAGAACTCGGTGGTGCGGCTCACCGGGGCATCCCAGAAGATCGCGGACAAGCGGTCGCTGGTGCCGGTGGCGGAGTACTTCAAGGCCCAGGCGCGGTTCAGGCTCATGGACCAGGCCGCCATCGAGGACATCCAGCAGGAGATCAACCGCAGGTGGGCCGGCACCTTCAAGACGGAGGAAGATCTCGAAGAGGGATGATCACCCTTTCTGCAATGCAAGTTCCAGGTGCGCCCGGTCGAGGTTTCCGCCGGACATGATAAGCGCCACCTTCCTGCCCGCGAGGCGATCCCTGATCTTCACCGCGGCGATGAGCGAAGCAGCCCCGGCCCCCTCGGCCAGGTTGTGCGTGGTGGTGAGCGCGAGCCTGATGCCCTCGAGCACCTCCTCCTCGCTGAGCAGGACCACGTCGGTGATGTGGTCCTTCATGATGACGTAGGGGAGCTGGAACACGCTGCGGGCCGCCAGGCCGTCCGCGATGGTCTCGGCTTCGTCGAGCACGACCCACTCTCCCTGCTGGAGCGACTTCGCGAAGGCCGGGGCCTTGGCTGCCTGCACGCCGATGATCTCAACCCCGGGGTTGATGGCCTGGGCCACCCTGAGGAGGGATGCGCACCCGCCGCCGCCGCCGATGGGGCAGATGATGACGTCCACGTCCGGCAGGTCCTCGAAGATCTCCAGACCCATGGTGCCGATGCCGTTGAGCATCTCCGGTTCGTTCCCCTGCTCGACATAGTAGTAGCCGGCGGCAGCCACCAGCTCGTCGCAGTAGAACTGGGCGTCGTAGAAGTCGTGCCCGTGCACGATGAGCTCGGCGCCGAAGCTCTCGATGATGCGGTTGATCTCGGGGTTGTTGTTCTCGGGCACCACCACGGTGCACGGCGTGTGGAACCACTGCCCGGCCCATGCCATGGCCAGGCCGTGGTTGCCCCGGGTGGACACGAGCACGCCGTTGGCCACGTCCTCCTTGGGGATGGACTGGAAGAAGTTGATGGCGCCCCTGATCTTGAAGGAGCCGGTGGGCAGGTGGTTCTCGTGCTTCACGAAGGCGTCGCACCCGATGATCCGGCTGAGCTCCGAGTAGTAGATGAGGTTGGTCCGGTGGACGTAGTGGGCGATGGCGCTGCGCGCCTTCAGGATGTTCTTGATGGTCACCCGGGTGCTCAGACGTTCGTACTTTTTCAGCATATCACCACCTCGAGATGTGTTGGGATCAGAACTTGTACCCCTGCTTCTTGGACCTGGCCGTGGCCATCTGGATGAAGAGCCCGATGAGCACGCCCAGGATGATGAACACGCCGCCGATGAAGGTGAAGAAGAGCCGCTCAGAGTTCCTGAGCCTGCTGTTCTCGGCGGCGAGCAGGCCGCTCTTCCGGGTGCACTCCTTGTTCTGGGCCTGCAGCCTGTCGTAGCCGGCCTTGAGCCCGGCGCAGTCCATGAACGAGGCCTCCGGCGGCGCCGCGATGCCCTGAGTTCCGGCAACCGCCGGCCCTGCGCCCTGCGGCGTCCCGGCGGGAGCGGTTCCCCTGAGCCGCATGTTCTCCTCCTGGAGGGCCTTGAGCTTGGCCTCGAGCTCCTTCGCATAGAGGTTCTTCGGGGGGGTCAGGCTCAGGAACCTGCCCGCAACCCATCCCTCGACGCCCGTCTTGGTCCGGATGCGCGACCATCCCTCGACCTCCTCCAGGACCTCCACCACGTCATTGGTCTGCACCGTGCCCAGGGACTGGGATGTATCCAGGGGGACGGCACGTATCGTGACGACGATCCAGTCCCTCACGTACATGGTCTTCGCATGCAGGCTCGCGACCGGTACAATCAGGACCGCACAGACAACCACCAGGAAAACCGCTACACCTCTTCTCATTCCAGGACCTCACCGCCCCGATTGAATATCATGGCTGACCTTAGCGTAACGCAGAACACACCACCATGCAACCCCTTCCCCGCGCGCTGAGGGTAAAAGCACGCTCCGGAGCCGCTGATCACCGATGAGAGGCGGCGGCGAAGGAACCCGGCATCATGGCCGCGAGACCCCCGAGAGTTCCCGGATGATCCCGTCGAGCCGAGCCATGGTGTCGTCGTGGATGAGGCGGAGCGCCTCGCGGTCCCTGGCCTCGAACCGCAGCACGATCACCGGCTGGGTGTTGGACGGCCTCACCAGTCCCCAGGTGTCGCCCCGGGTGAACCTGACCCCGTCGATATCCACGCACTCGTCGTAGGCGCTGCGGGCATAGTGTGTGAACCGCTCCACCACCTGGAACTTGATCCTGTCCGGGCAGTCGATGCGGATCTCCGGGGTGTTCTCGAGGCGGGGAAGACCGTCGAAGATCGCCTGAGGGTCTTCCTGGCGGGACAGCACCTCCAGGAGGCGGGCCGTGGAGTAGATGGCGTCGTCGAAGCCGTACCACCGGTCCAGGAAGAAGATGTGCCCGCTCATCTCTCCTGCCAGGGCCGCCTGCTCCTGCATGAGCCGGGCCTTCATGGGGGAATGCCCCACCCTGCCCATGAGCGGGACGCCGCCCGAGCGGGCCACCTCGTCGAAGAAGGCCTTGGAGCACTTCACCTCACCGATGATCTTCTCGCCTGGCCGCTGTTCAAGGATCGCCCGGGCGAGGACCGCGGTGATCATGTCGCCGTACACCGTGTTGCCGTGCGCATCGATGACGCCGATGCGGTCGGCGTCGCCGTCCAGGCCGATGCCCAGGTCGGCGCTGTGCTCCAGCACCGCGGCGCGGAGCATGGCAAGGCCGTCTTCCGTGGTGGGGTCCGGGTGGTGGTTGGGAAAGCGGCCGTCCGGCTCGAGGCAGATTCCCATGGCCTCCATGCCCAGGGCCGCGCACACGGCCATGGCCGGGGCGCCGCCCACCCCGTTGCCCGGGTCGACGACCACCCTGAGCCTCCTGCTCCCGGGCCTGATCCGGGAGACGATGTCGTCGAGGTACTCGGGCATGATGTCGTAGGACCGGCTTCCGGCCTTCCCGCTCACCACCCTGCCCTCCTCCATGATGGCCCTGATCTCCTGGATCTCGTCGCCGTAGATGGTCATCTTCCCAAGCGCGATCTTGAACCCGTTGTTGTCGGGCGGGTTGTGGGAGCCCGTCACCTCGATGCCGCCGCCGACGCCCAACCGGAAGAGCGAGAAGTACATGACCGGCGTGGGCACCATGCCGAGGTCGACGACCTCGATGCCGCTCGCCGTGATGCCGTCTTTGAGGATCTCCCTGAATCCGGGGGAACTGAGGCGGGCGTCCATGCCCAGGCTGACGCTGCGCACCCCGCGCTCGTGGAAATACACGCCCAGGGCCCGGGAAAGCCCTGCCACGAATGCATCATCCAGGTCCGTTCCCACCACGCCCCGGATGTCGTACTCCCGAAAGACCTCAGGATTCATGACTCACCCCTTCCGATGGAAAACCATGTTGGTTTTTTGACACACATGCAACTCCTTCTTCGCACCACTCATCCTAGAGCACGGCGTGATCGCCCGTCAACGGAAAGTACCGGCCAGACAGTGAAATACATGCGTTTTTTTCTGCTATGGATGATACCCATGACACCCTGCGGATTCAGGCCGGGCAGGGCCGAGCCGCCCGAAGGCAGCGGCCGTGGATGCCGTTATGCCGGCCTCCCGCCCGGGCTCGCCAGGGCTCATGCACCGGGGGCGCAACAGCACGAAACTTGTATTATTTCCGCCACGGAATTATTTTTTGCTTGTGGCACATTTTCAACAACACTGGACGGCCCTGTTTGTATCTATATTATTTTATTGTTCTTTTCTGTTTGGCACATAAGTTGTATATCTACATGCGGAATATCCGGTGGATTGCGTGGAGAGGGAGCATGGCCTTGTTGAAATGGTTGATTCAAGTTCAGTAAGGCCGCAAACGAAAAGAAGAAAAACCAAAAGGAGGAGGATAGGATGAAGAAGGCATTGTTTGCAGTACTGATCGTCTTCGTTGCCACGACGGTCTGGGCGGGATCGGAGATCGATCCTTCCAAGATGTCGCGGGCAGCGAGAGAGCGGACCTATGAGGTTCTGGGGACCCCCGAGGTGACGTTCGACCTCAATGGTGAATTCAGCGCAGCAGGTTTCTACTGGGACAACAAGAACCTCACGGCAGATGATACGGTTACCTACTCTTTCTACAAGGGTTACCTCTCTCTGTATCCCAAACTCACCGTTGGCAGCACCTCCGTGATCGTGAAGGTCGACATGCGCGACGAGATATGGGCGGATTCTTCGAGATACACAGGAACCGATAGCCCGGATGCATGGCCCTACATGTACTCGTCGGAGAACAACGACAACATCTCCATTGAACGCGCCTACCTGTCCCAGAAGTTCGGCGAGAACACCGTCCTCGACGTGGGCCTCATGAGCGGCCAGTGGTGGGCGACCAAGTTCGGCGACTATACCCAGCCCAGATACCGCGTGAAGGTCACCCAGAAGACCCCGGTGGGTGTCATCGGCGCACTGGTGGAAAAGGATTCCGAGCAGGGCGATGCTGGTACGGAAGACTCTGAAAAGGACGACTACGACTCCTACGCACTGTTCGGGGTCACGAAGGTCGGACCTCTGAACGTCAAGCCCCTCTTCTTCTATGTGGACAGAAGCTCCGCCGTGAACGATGACGGCAGCGAAGGGTTGAAGCGCCTGTACATCTCCGTGGGCATCGACGGCCCCCTCGGCCCCATCGACCTCGAGTCCGAATGGTCCTACCAGGATACGAAGTACGAGGATCTGAGCCCGGTCGCCGAAGATGCTACTGACCTTGGCGCCTATGTGAACCTCTCCAAGACCATGGACTTCGGCAAGGCGGGTATCGTGCTCATGTACGCAAGCTGGGACGACGAAGGTGGCCCCTATGGCGCCGGCTGCGGCCTCGATTCCAGGCAGGACTTCAAGGCAAACCTTATCCTCGGCGATGAGATTGCCTTCGGCGCGACAAGCGTAACATTAGGTACTACCACGTATAACCTGGCAAGTGCTGAAGACCTCCTCGGCATGACCATGATCAAGCCGTATGTCCAGGGCGTGAAGCTTGCAGAAAACATCACCTGTGACGCATCCTTCGGGTACATCATGTCCAACCAGGACGATTTCGATCTTACTGCTCTGGGTGCCGGAGTTATTCCGAACAAGTTCACGGATGCCACGGCATGGGAGCTCGACCTCGGCCTGAACGTGAAGATCAACCCCAACCTCTACTACCTCATTGACGCCGGCTATGCCGACATCAGCTATGATTCGGACTATTATGATGATCCGGATTCTGTCATGCTGCTCAAGCACGAGATCCTGTTCACCTTCTAGCCCGGACACCAAGCAGCAATGAAAAAGCCCGCCTGAAAAGGCGGGCTTTTTTTATTGAAAAGCAGGTGGAGGGGCAGGCCCCTTCTCCACGTTCCGATCTTCTTCGGCTTACCCTACGAGTCGATGAACGAGCGGAGCTTCTTGGACCGCACCGGGTGCCTGAGCTTGCGCAGGGCCTTGGCCTCGATC
>CAZNGL010000001.1:0-93190 GCA_964572405.1 uncultured Bacteriovoracaceae bacterium | reverse complement strand
TCACGGACATGCTGATGAGCCAGCACTCCTCGTTGTCGATGTTGGAGCTGCCGAGATGGGCCACGGATTCGGTCCGGTTCACCAGCTGGCCCTTGTCGTTGGTGACCACGAAGTCCTTGTCACGTGCGTCCTTGGTGAGCCGGGCGATGCGGCCCACGGCCCAGTCCCAGTCCTTCTCTTCCCACGTGTCGCTGTAGGGTGCCCGGTACTTGACCTTGCGGAGGCGGTGCTTGTTCGCCTCGGTGAGGTCGAAGAACCCGGCGCCCTTGGCGCACAGGGATCCCTCGTTGATGGGGTGATCGGGGTCGCCCTCGATGTTGAAGATCTTGCCCGTGACCGTGTCCACGCTGCAGATCAGACCGCACCCGACGGAACAGTAGGCGCATACCGTGGTGTACTGCTTGGCCGTCTTGAGGCGGTTCATCTTGTTCAGCTCTGCGGCGTATGCCTGTGCCGGCCTGAAGTTCAGACCCAGGGCCGACGCGGCCCCGAAGGTCCCGGTGAGCTTCAGGAAGCCCCTTCTTGTGATATCCATCCAACTCCTCCTTCTTCAAATATGTGAGGATATACATATTCACATAAGGGCATAATAAAGGCATATGGTCCGGCGAGTCAACCACTAATTCACATAATGTAAAGAATCAATTGGAGATATGTTAGAACTAGCACAATTAAAAAGGCATGCGGGAACGCGCCTCGCGCAGGAGGTTGTGTGGGCCATTGTTCCTGGCAAAGAATGTCAGGAAAAGGTGTTCCACTCGCAGGAGGCCATGGGGGTATAGCCCTTCTCCTGCATCATGACATCCAGGTGGACCAGGCTGAGCGCGCACACCTGGGCATCGAAGTCGATGAGCTCCGAGACCCGGTCGGCCGTGATGAGGTAGCGCCTGCACTGCTCGCACACAAAGGTCGATTCCTGGGCCCTGTCCGCCACGAAGAAGTACGTCATGGTCTTCTGCTTGACGTTCCCGCAGGCAGGGCAGGTGACCCTGCTGAAGGTCCACTCGTGGCTGCACTGTGAGCAGTGCAGGATCCGTGCGCTCTGGCCCTCCTTGATCTTGGCGATCATGGGGGCCGCCCCGCAGACCGGGCAGTACCCCCTGTCCCACGGGAACCCTTCCAGGAGCGCTCCCCATTCACGGGCCTTCTTCTCCAGGATGACCCGTTCGGTCATGTTGAAGAGGAACACAAAAGCCTGCTCTTCGATGGAATGGGCCGATGCCCATTCGCAGAGGAGTTTTCCGGCCTCATCGGACCCGGCGACGGCCTCGTCCCTGAGATCCAGGGTCCCCGCATCGATAAGGCCCCGTATCTTCCCAAGGTCCTTGGACATGGGGGGAAAGCCCTCTGCCATGGCGGGGATGAGCGCGAGCGCAACGGCCTTCCACGGGTCGTCCGCGGAGAAGAGGTTGTTCTGCCCTCCCAGCGGGACACCTTCCTTGAACCTGGTCTCGTCGAAGGCCAGGGGTGCACCTTCCGGTGATTCAAGGGTGGAGAGAATACGCTCCTTTTCGATGAGCACCGGCCTGAAGGCGTTGATGATGTCCTTGCTGTGCGGGTTGTTCTCCACTGCACGGTCCATGATCTTTTCGAGTCTGGAACGGGTGTCTGCAGGTTTCTTCACGGGGTTGAGTCCTTTTTATGGAATAGTATGTCCGGCAGGGCAGAACATACGCGATGCATATGCAGGTGTCAAGACATGGGGGCAGGGCCGGCCTGTTTTGAGGGCGTGTGACAAGGAAGACGGAAACTGAATGAAAATTCATTGTTGCCAGAAAACGGGATCTATATTATGGTAGGTTAAACATAATTGGAACGGGGAGAATCCAGCCATGCGAACCAAGATAATGCTGATCGTTTTCCTGTTTTTCTTGATCGCGCTGTCTTCGCACGCCGCCGACCAGAAGATAACCGCCGGCGTTGCCGCCAACTTCATGGTGCCCTTCGGCGAGATCACGGCGCTCTTCGAGAAACAGACCGGTATCAGGCTCGAGCCGGTGTTCACCTCCAGCGGCAAGATCTATGCCCAGATCGTAAGCGGTGCACCCTACGACATCTTCCTCAGTGCCGACGAAGAGCGCCCGGCGAAACTGTTCAAGGACGGCTTGGTGGAAAAGCCCTTTGTCTACGCCTGGGGAGAGGTGGTCCTCTGGTCTGCGGAGCGGAAATTCTGCAGCGGTGCAAAGGACTGGGCCGCGGCCCTGCGGTCCGCAGGCGTGAAGAAGATCGCCGTCGCAAACCCCGAGACCGCACCGTACGGAGCTGCAGCCATGGCTGCCATCAAGGCCGCGGGGCTGGAGGAGGTGGTCAGGGACAAGCTCGTGTATCCCCAGGACATCGGGCAAGCCTTCCAGTACGCCTCCACCGGGTCCGTTGACGCCGGGTTCTGCGCCCTGTCATCGGCTCTCACCGGGCAGGGGAGGAAGGGATGTTTCCTCGCCGTGGACCAGGCGCCCCCCATCGTCCAGTCCGCGTGCGTCCTGAAAAGCGCCGCCAACAGACAGAATGCACAGCGGTTTGCGGACTTCCTCTTGACAGCCGAGGTCTTGAAGGTCAAGGAGAGGTATGGCTACAAGTAGCATCCTGATCCCCCTGTGGCTCTCCTTCAAGCTCTCCGTGGCGACCACCGCGGTGCTCCTGGTGGTGGGCGCGCTTCTGGCCCACCTGCTCGTGTACCGTAGCGTGCCCGCCAGGAGCGTGGTGGAGTCACTCATCACCCTGCCCATGGTGCTGCCGCCCACGGTGCTGGGGTTCTACCTCCTCGTGGTCATGGGGCCGAAGGGTACGCTGGGCGCCGCATGGCAGGGTCTCACTGGTTCGTCGCTGCTCTTCACCTTCACGGGCATCGTCATCGCCTCCATCGTCTACAGCCTGCCCTTTGCGGTCCAGCCCTTGAAGGCTGCCTTTGCCCGCATCGATAGGAGGCTCCTGGAGAATGCCGCCGTGCTAGGCCTGTCGCCCATGGCGATCTTCTTTCGGGTCGTGGTGCCCAATTCCCTGGCCGGTTTCGCAGCCGCCTCCATCCTGGTCTTCCTGCACACCATGGGCGAGTTCGGCACGATCCTCATGGTGGGCGGCAGCATCCCCGGCGAGACCAGGGTGGCCTCCATCGCCATCTTCGAGGCCGTGGAATCGCTGCGCTACCGGGACGCCTGGATCATGTCGCTGGTGCTCGCGCTCACCAGCTTCGCCTTTCTCATCGTGGTGAACAGGATCACCGGAAAGGGTGCCAATGGCATTACAGGCTGACATACGAAAGAGACTGGACCACTTCGACCTGCACGTCTGTCTGTCCTGCGGCGCGGGCAAGGTCCTGTCCATCGTGGGACCCTCGGGCGCTGGCAAGACCACGATCCTGCGCATCATCGCCGGTCTCGACGCCCCGGACGAGGGGGTTGTCACCATGGGCGGCGTCACCTGGACGGACACCGCAGCACGGATCATGGTGCCCACGCGCAGGCGCGGCCTGGGCATGGTGTTCCAGGAATTCCCCCTGTTCCCCCACCTGAGCGTGTGGAAGAACGTGTGCTTCTCCGCGCCTGACGTTTCCCTGGCCCGGAACCTCATGGAGCGCTTCGGGATCTGGCACCTGAAAGACGCCAGGGTGGACGCCGTCTCGGGAGGCGAGAAGCAGCGCTGCGCCATCTGCCAGGCCCTGGCCCGCAAGCCCGGGCTGCTCCTCATGGACGAGCCGTTCTCTGCCCTGGACCCGCTCACCCGGAGGAAGCTCAGGGAGGCCTTCAGGGCCATGAAGCACGAGCTCTCCATACCCATCCTCCACGTGACCCACGATATCCGCGAGGCCCTGTTCCTGGCGGACGAGATCCTGCCCGTGGTCAGGGGCAGGGTATGCCACAAGTGGCTCCTCCAGTTCATGCTCTCCGCCAGGGAGGGGTTTTCCTGCACGGACGCAGCCACAGGTGGCGATTCAGAACTGTACGAGGACATCGACCTTCCGGTAAGGATCAAGGAGTATATGAGATGAACATCGGAACATACAGCATCGACGACTACATGCACCTCGTGAAGTCCTTCCACGGCAACCTCGCGCCCGGCCTCATCATAGGCGGATTCATGGTGGACACGGCCATGAAGAACCTCCCGGAAGGGATACTCTTCGACTCGCTGTGCGAGACGCGGACCTGCCTGCCGGATGCGGTGCAGCTCCTCACGCCCTGCACCATCGGCAACGGGTGGCTCAGGGTGCTCGACTTCGGCCGCTACGCCCTGTGCCTGTACGACAAGTACACCGGCGACGGGGTGCGGGTGTTCCTGGACCCCGGGAAGCTTGAAGACTGGCCCGAGATCAAGTCCTGGTTCTACAAGCTCAAGCCGAAGAAGGAACAGGATGGGGCCCTCCTGCGGGATCAGATCATCGAGGCTGGCGCCGAGATCCTCACCGTGGAGCGCGTGCAGGTGGACATCGCCTCGCTGGGAAAGAAGGGCAAGGGCGCCATCGCCACCTGCCCCTCGTGCGGCGAGGCGTACCCGGCCAAGGACGGGGCCACCTGCCTCGCCTGTCAGGGGAACAGCCCGTACCGGAAGGATGCTCAGGCCGGCAGGCCGGACCTCAAGGTGGTCCCGCACGCAACGAACAAGAAGGAGTGACCCTTCATGGGATCCCGGGCCGCTCGTGTACTCGGGCTGCCCCACCGATCCCCTCAGCCGCGGCGCGAGACGAGGAGCAGCCAGCTCATGCCCAGCACCGCCGATGCCAGCGAGCCGAAGATCACCGCGGTCTTGGCAACGTTCAGCAGGTGCGGGACCTCTCCGAAGCACAGCTCCGCAATGAAGATGGACATGGTGAATCCGATGCCGCCCAGCAGCCCCGCCCCGAAGACGTGACGAAGGGAGAGTCCCTCGGGGAGCCTCGCCAAACCCAGGCGCAGTGCGAACCAGGAGAACAGCGTGATGCCGGTGGCCTTCCCCAGGACGAGTCCCGCCACGATCCCCCTGGCCACCGGGTGCTTCCAGACATCCGAAAAAGCCCCGGCATCCAGGGGTATCCCCGCGTTGGCCAGGGCGAACAGGGGGATGACCAGCAGAGCCACGGGCAGGTGGAAGGCGTCGAGCATGCGCTGGAGCGGCGGCTGGGCAAGGCCGAGCTCATAGTCCACGGTCCTGAGCACTGCGTGCTGCTCCACGTTGCGCAGCAGGCACTGCTCTGACCGTGTGCACTGGACGAAGTCACGTGAGAGCTCTTTGAGGCGTTCGCCGAAGACCTCGGGGAGGTACCTGCCGCGCGCCGGGATGCACAGCGCCACGAGGACCCCCGCGATGGTGGCATGGATGCCCGATGACAGCAAAGCGAGCCACAGGCCGATGCCTGCGACGAGGTAGGGCGTGTTCCTCCGGATTCCGCTGAGGTTGAAGGTCAGGAGCAGGAACAGGAACCCTGTGGCCCAGGCCATGGCCCAGTAGTCGAACTGCCGGGTGTAGAAGAGCGCGATGACGAGCACCGCGCCCAGGTCGTCCGCAATGGCCAGGGCCACCAGGAAGACCATGATCCCCTGGGGTATGCGCTTGCCCATGATCACCAGGGCGCTGATGGCAAAGGCGATGTCCGTGGCCATGGGGATTCCCCAGCCCGCGGCGTTTTGGCCCACGGGGTTGACGAGGTGGTAGAGCAGGGCGGGGAAGAGCATTCCGCCGGCCGCGGCCAGCACGGGAAGCGCAGCGCCGCGGATGTCGGACAGCTCCCCCACCAGGATCTCCCGCTTGATCTCCAGGCCCACCACGAAGAAGAAGAACACCATGAGACCCTCGTTGATCCAGTGGAGGAGGTCCATGCGCAGGGACCAGGCACCCACGGTGACGCCAAGGCGCGTGTGCAGGAGGGAAGCGTAGGCGTCCCCGAACACGGAGTTGGCCAGCAGCAGGGCCGCGGCGGTGCCGGCGATGAGGACCAGGCCGCTGGTGGTCTCACGCTCGATGAACTCTTCGAACGGGCTCACCAGGCGCTCGAATCTTTCCTCCCAGGGGTAGAAGAACCACCGGTCGGGTTTTGTCGGCGGGCCTGCGGGTCCCCGTGCCTCCGTTCTGTCAGGATTCATGAACCCTCCCCGCCATGCACACGGATCTCCACGGACAGCGGTTCAGGCAGAAATCCAGGGGTGTCTTCTGCCGGACGATCTCCCTGAGCGCGCCTGTGGTCATCCGCAGACCATAGTGAAGGCCAAGCCCCTTGAGGACCCGCGCATCCCATTTCCTGACCTCGTTCTCGTCGCCGAAGGGGCTGACGCACCGGCCGTCCGCGAGGTTGGGGCAGGGGCCGCAGAGATCGTCCACGCCCTCGGTGACCTCGATGAGCGTGTCCGTGTCCCGGGTCATCAGGTCCCGGACCCGGCGGCACAGGAGGGCGAACTCGTCGCCCCGGCCTGGCGGTTCCACTGCGAGGAACCTCACGCAGAGGATGTGGTGGGGCCGCAGGTTCATGCTCAGCTTCCTAACCCGTCGTCACCCGGTTTCTCCCCGAGGTCTTGCTGGCGTACATGAGACCGTCCGCGCGCCGGACCACCGACTCGACGGTGTCGCCCGGCCGCGCCAGGGTGGCCCCCAGCGAGGCGGTGACATTGAGCCTGATGCCCCGGGTGACGAGGAAGCTCGTCTCGATGAAGACCCTGATCCGCTCCGAGACTGTCTGCAGGGTCTTCAGGTCGATGCTCGGAAGGATCACGATGAACTCCTCGCCTCCCCAGCGGGCGATGGAGTCCATCCGGCGCAGGATGTTCATCACGGTCTTGGCCACCATGACCAGGACCTCGTCGCCCACGGCATGGCCATAGGTGTCGTTGCAGCGCTTGAAGTGGTCGATGTCGAAGAAGATCAGCCCGAAGGGCCTGCCGGAGGCGTTCAGCTCATGGATCCTGGTGTTCAGGGTCATCTCGCCGTACCTGCGGTTGCCCACCCCGGTGAGCTCGTCCATGTACGCGTCGTGCTTGAGCTGCTCCATCTCCCTGAGGATCTGGTGGAAGCTGGAGTTGTCCGTGAAGATCTCCACGCTGCCCACGATGGCGCCGGACTCGTCCCGGACCGGTGAGACCCGGACGGACACGGGAACCCTGTGCCCCTGCTTGTGGTGGAGGTACACGTGGGCCTCGTGGACGTCCCCGTCCGCCATGGTGGCCGAGAGCGGGCACCCTGACATGCAGAGTTCCCTGCCGCTTTCGTCCACGTGGCGGAGCAGGTTGTCCGCGCAGCAGGATCCGATGACCTCTTCCCTGGTATACCCTGTGATCCGCTCGGCAGCCTTGTTCCAGAAGGTGATCCTCCTGTCCCGGTCCACGTAGTAGATCCCGTCGAACAGGCTGTCCAGGAGCGTTTCGTGGGATGGACTGTCCATCAGAACCACCCCATCCGTCTCACCGCTCCGTAGACCAGGTAGAAGCCCAGGGCCGTCATGCACACGCCGAAGGCCAGCCTGAGCACCGGCCCTGAGAGCCTGTTGGCGTAGTACGCACCGATCCAGCCGCCGGCGATGAGCGCCGCCGCGATGACGATGGCCGCCGGAATGTCCACGTTCTCGTGGCGGTAGTACTCGATGAAGGCCGCGATGCCCACCGGGGGCAGCAGCACGGCAAGGCTCGTGCCCGTGGCCCGGTGCTGGGAGTAGTCCAGGAGGTAGACGAGCGCCGGTATGATGATGACCCCGCCGCCGATGCCGAAGAAGCCTGCGAGCAGGCCGGCCGCAAGCCCTATGCCCAGCAGGATGAGGATGTCGCCGGGGATTGCCATCACGATCCCTCCTTCCACCGTCTGTCAGAGAGCACCACCGAGGTCTCCACCTGGCGCTCCGGGATGGACCAGTATGTCCGCAGGAGGCGGTCTTTCTCCTGGGTGCTCACCCTGCGATAACCGTTCTTCTCGTAGAAGGCCACGGCCCAGGATGCGGCGGCCCAGGTCCCCATGAGGACGGGCTTCGAGGTCATGGGCTCCAGGTGCCGCAGGAGCCGTGTCCCGATGCCGCGGTTCCGCATGGCGGTGCGCACGTAGGCATGGCGGATCAGGGTCACTGCCCCCCTGTCCTGGATCCCCATGACGCCCGCGAGCAGAGCGTCGATCTCGAGGCCCCAGAACTCCACCCCGTCCGCCATCTCGGCCCTGAGCTCGGCCATGCCCATGTAGGGGTCGTGCCAGCGGTCGGCCGGGATGATTCCCCGATAGGCCTCAGCCGCGTCGTTGATGATCTCGAACAGGGTGTCCAGGTCGGCTTCGGTGCATCTGCGGATGCGTTCTTTCATGTCTGCCATGATCTCCGTGTGTATCACAGGGACCCGTCCAGGTCGTCGGCCACGGCCTTCCCGCAGGCCCGGCACCGCTGCGCGCCGCGGAAGAGCGGATTGCCGCAGTCCGGGCAGTGGTAGCGCTCGCACACCGAGCGGGCCCACTCCACGCTGCCCTGGGTATCGCCCAACTCCTTCACCTTTTCACGCCACACCGGGATGGTCTGCTGCATGACGCGCCTGCCCGTGGCCAGGCCGAAGTCCCTGATCTGCGCGCAGGGCCAGTCAGGGCACTGGTGGCAGGAGTAGAGGCCCTTTCCCCTCACGCAGTCGCGGATGGTGCACGAGGCGCAGTAGCCGTAGAGCTTCTTCGGCGGGTCCGGCTGCATGCACCCGAGGCACTCGGTGTCCTCGGGCCTGGTGCCGTAGAGGTTCCCCATGACGGTCTTGAACCTGAGGTTGTTGTCCCGGGTGGCGATGTAGACCCCGCAGACGCCGCAGTACAGCCCGCAGGGCGCCATGAGGTTCCGGTCCCTGATCTCGTCCTCGCTCCATCCCTTCATGAACACCCCCCTAGAGATGTACCCATGATGGCCCAAAGGGGTGCGCCCTGTAAAGAGAGAAGAGTCATTCGTGCCGCACCGGATGATGTGGACGGAAAGGGGAACAATGGTGTATGAAAGGGGACGTGCTCTGTGGGTACTGGCATTGAAATGAAGGGTCGGAAACACTAAAAAGAGCGAAAATGCAAGGAGCAGAGATACCATGAAACGGATCTTCCTCTTCCTGGCAACGAACATTCTGGTGATGGTGACCATCTCCATCATCATCAACCTCCTGGGTCTGAACCGCTACCTGACGCCCTACGGGATCAACTGGGTCACCCTGGCGCTGTTCTGCGGGGTATGGGGCATGGCGGGCGCCTTCATATCGCTCGCCATGTCGCGGTTCATCGCCAAGAAGGCCATGGGCGTGCAGGTCATCGACCCGAACTCGGGCCACCCCCTGGTCCTCATGGTGGCCGGCATGTGCCAGAAGGCCGGGCTCCCCATGCCCGAGGTGGGGATCTACGAGTCCCCCGAGATGAACGCGTTCGCCACCGGGCCCACGAAGAACCGGAGCCTCGTGGCCGTGTCGTCCGGCCTGCTCAGGAGGATGGACAGGAACGAGGTGGAGGGCGTCCTGGCCCACGAGATCACCCACATCGCCAACGGGGACATGATCACCATGACGCTCATCGCCGGCGTGGTGAACTCCTTCGCCCTGTTCCTCTCCCGGGTCATCAGCTACTTCGTGAGCCTGTCCGTCAAGGAGGACCTGGCCCACGTGGTGAGGTTCGCCCTGACCATCGTGCTGGACATCCTGTTCAGCATCCTCGGCTCCATCGTGGTGGCCACCTTCTCGCGCAGGCGTGAGTTCCGGGCCGACAGGGGGGGCGCCATGATCGCGGGCAGGGAGAAGATGATCGCGGCCCTTCAGAGCCTGCAGCGGAACTTCGAGCCCGTGGACCCGCGGGCTGCGTCCCTGGACACGCTGAAGATCTCCGGCAAGAAGGGATTCATGGCCCTGTTCTCCACCCATCCGCCGCTGGAGGAGAGGATCGAGGCCCTGAGGAACGCGAACCTGTAGGAGGGCGCCGCACCCTTCCCGGGCGGATTACTGCACCAGGTTGGGCGGCGAGTCCGGCAGTGCCGGTTTCTGCATGGTCTTTTCCGGGGGCACGGCGGTCTTCATGGGTGACTTGTAGTCCACCACGATGCTGATGCGCCGGTTCTTGGGGTCGGCCGGGTTGCCCTTGATGAAGGGCTTGGTGTCGGCATACCCCGCCACCATGCCGATCTGGTTTGGTGGTATCCCGTTCTTTTCCAGCTCCATGCGCGCCGACAGTGCGCGCTGGGTGGAAAGCTCCCAGTTGGTGAAGCCCTTGCCCGGGTAGGGCAGGGAGTCGGTGTGCCCCTCCACGATGAGCTTGCGGTCCATGCCCTTCAGGGCAGGGACGATCCCCTGGATGAGGGCCTTGCCGCTGCCGCTCAGGTTGGTGCCGCCCACCTCGAAGAACGAGGAACCCACGGTGTCGATGATCTCGATCCGCAGGTTGCCGTCGTCGGTGAAGATGAGCACCCGGTCGCGGTATTCCTTGAACTGGTCGTCCACCTGCCGCTTGATCCTGTCGGCAAGCTCGTTGGCCAGGACGGTCTTGGGAGGGGCGGGCTGGATGGCCCTGCCCACGTCGAACATGCCCTGGCCCGGCGTGTCCTGCTTGGTGGCCACCGCGGCGCCGCCGCCCTTCTCGAAGATGGAGTAGTTCTGGAAGTAGTTGGACAGGGCGATCTTCTTCTGCTGGGAGGTCATGGACAACAGCCACAGGAGCAGGAAGAAGGCCATCATGGCCGTGACGAAGTCCGCGTAGGCCACCTTCCATGACCCCCCGTGCCCGCCTTCGGCGGCCTGCTTGTACTTCTTGATGATGACGGGCTGGTCCCTGACCTCTGACATTACTTGCCCTTACCCTTCATGATCTTCTCCATCTCGCTGAACCCCGGTCGCTCGCTCTCCGGGATGGCCCTGCGGGCGAACTCGATGGCGATCTGCGGGATGGAGCGGGCCACGTAGGACACCATGGCGATGCGGATCACGTGGTAGTAGGACTCCTCTTCCTTGATGTGATGATCGATGAGGATGCCCATGGGGCCCACGATGCCGTAGCACAGGAGCACGCCGAGGAATGTCCCCACGAGTGCGGCGCCGACGCTGTGCCCGAGCACCTCCGGCGGCTCGCTCATCTTGCCCATGGTGAGCACCACGCCCAGGACCGCCGCCACGATACCCAGGCCGGGCAGGGAGTCGGCCATCTTCTCCACGCGGTGGAGGGGATGCTTCTTTTCCGCCATGGCGGCCTCGATGTCCACCTCCAGGAGGTTGTCGAACTCGTGGGGGGGTATGTCGATGGACAGCAGGATCTTGAGGCTGTCGCAGATGAAGTTCAGCACGCCGTGGCTCTTGAGGATATCGGGATATTTCTTGAAGATCTCGCTCTTGGTCGGCTCTTCCACATGGGACTCGATGGCGATGATGCCCTCTTTCCTCATCTTGTTGAAGATCTCGTAGAGCAGCGAGAGCACCTCGATGAACTTCTTCGAGTCGTAGGTCGTCGGGGTGAACATCCCCTTGAATGCGGAAGCGATCTCCTTGAGGAGCTTGAAGGGCGAGGAGATGATCATCCCGCCTATGGCGGCCCCCAGGATGATGAGGAGCTCGATGGGCTGGAAAAGCGAATGGAGATTCCCCTTTTCCAGCACGAAGCCACCGAACACGCACCCCAGTACGATGACTATGCCGATGATGACGTTCATATGTATTTCTCCATCGTCCGTTTTCGGAAAAAAATTGAGCGGACAATGGCTGGAAACGCAAAATCACCCCGCCGGCCCTCGAAGGGACGGCGTACGGTGAAAGAAGGCCGTTTCCGGGGCGGTGTTATCCCCTGGCGGGGATGGCGGCGATCTCTTCCACGATCTCGATGATGGGCGACCCGTCGAGCAGGGGCCCGATCCTGGTGAAGAGCTCGGCGAAGTAGGGGGTGGAGCTGTGGGCGTTCAGGGCGTCCTTGTCCCGGTATTTCTCAAAGAAGAGGAACTTGCCCCTGTCCTTCCTGGCACGGTGGAGTGCGTACTGCAGGGTCCCTTCCTCGGCCTGTACCTGTGGGATCATGCCCCTCAGGGCGTTTTCCATTTCCTGTTCTTTCCCTTCCTGCGCCTTCATGATGGCCACCACGACGATCATATGCACACCCCCTTTGATGGGTCCATCCTACCAGCTTGCGGCCCGGCCCATCAAGGTGGATTCTCACCTGAGCGCCGGGGTGGAGCAACCTTCCCCTGCGGAAGAGAGGATCTTCCACTTCAGGAGGGCTTCCAGCCCCTTTGAGCTCAATGGATCACCCGGGCCATGGCCCGGGACGACCTTGCCCGCCGGACTCTCGGGGGCCGACCGGCTGGACCACGGTGCGGAGCGGTACAGGAGGGTCTCGTTGTAATACCAGTACCAGTCGCTGTACACATCGTCCCAGACCCGCTGCCGCTCGATGGTGCTATGTATCCAGTCCGCGGGGGCGGGTCGTGACAGACTCATGAGCCTGCCCCCGGGATTCAGCCAGGTGAGTTCGGAGAGCCCCAGGGAGGGGTCCATGAATGCCAGACGCGCGGTGGCGGAGCTGGATGTCCCGTCCGCGTAGTAGTATACCAGGATGTCATAGGATCCCGATTCCACGGTGTTATAGGCGTGGAAGTACTCGTAGGACTCCCCCGAGGTGGCCGAGTCCGGGGAGAAGAAGCCGTTGGCCGAGGAGGACCCGACGTAGGGCGCCGACAGGGTGCCGTCCGGCTCCCAGATGATGAGGTCAAGGTCCGCGTCCGAGTCCCACTCGAGCCACACGGTGAACCCTCCGGTGGCGGTGGGGAGCGGATCCATGCCGGAGTCCTCGTCGTGGGAGATGAGCATCTCCACGAGATCCGCCCAGGTGTTTGTTTTGGAGGTGCCCGGCTGGTTGCAGGAGAGCTCGCCGTACTGGTCCAGATCGGCATCGGTCACCTGGGAGCGGCTGGGGAGGTAGACGGAGAGGCCGTTCATGGAGCAGACCGTGCTCGATGCATTGGCCGCATAGCACTCGTCAGCGACGACGAGCCCCGCCAGGGAGGTCTTGAGCTGGCCGATGGACGCCAGGATGTCCGCGGAGAAGGCCATGGAGCCCATGATGTCCAGGAGGCTCCTCAGGTCGTGGTAGGTGGGGCGGGTCTGGCATGCCAGGGAGGTGTCCCGGGCGTAGCGGACCTGGGTGTGCACCGAGCTTTCGTCCCGGGCGATGAGCGACACCAAGCCGGCGAGCTGGGTGTGGAAGTCGGCCATCATCTCCATGTCCACGGCGGATTTCATCACCGAGGACCTGCCCTGGGCCTCGTAGTAGCTGCGGAACCGGGAGGTGGTCGTCAGGGCGAGCTCCCGGCCGGTCATGGCGGGGCTGGCCGTGAGGTCTGCCAGGACGCTGTGGAAGGGGTCCCCGTCTCCGGGCACCGCCTCCTCGGAAAAGGTCAGGTAGTCCGTGGTGCCCAGGAACTCGTAGGCCACCTCGTACATGCCCATGAAGCAGGCGTCGAAGTTTATCATGGAGAAGTGCACGCCGCTGTCCCTGACGGCGCCGGCGATATCGGGAAGGGGCAGCAGCGTCCCGCCCGCGCTGTCGTCGATGATGGCGCCCTTGGATGGTGCGGACTCCCCGGCCTCGGCCTTCCATCCGTCGCCGTGGTCCCAGATGACCAGGGCATAGCGGTCCGCAGGATAGGCCGCTGCGGCCCATGAGATGAACTCGGCGAGTGTCGCCCGGGCGCTCATGTCGCGGTTGCCGATGCTCGTCAGCGAGCTGGTGATGGCCAGGGTGTTGTCGTCCCTGGTGATCCTCCCGCGGAGCGTCCCAGCTGGCGCGTTCTCCGAGTATCGGGAGCTGAACTCGGCCTGCACCACGATGTTTACGTCACTGGTGGACCCGATCTGCTCCATCTCGTTGATGTCGCCCAGGCCGGAGTCAGACAGGTTGTTGTCCGCAGCCATGTAGACCAGGTAGGTCCACCGGGCCTGCTCCGCAGGGGTGATCCCGCCGCCGGAGCCTCCTCCCCCGCCGCAGCCGGCGGCCTGGACGCACAGGAGCACGAGGATCACGCCGAGCATGTTCGGCAGCGGCCATATGCTGCGGGAACTCTTCATGTGCATGTCCGTATGGCTCCTGCCAGTGTCCCCCGGAGGGTAATGTCCGCATCGCCATGAGTCTGGCCGGATGTATAGGCTATCGTCATGGCAGGGGATTTCTTGAGGGGAGCCTGCATCCGGTGCCGCCGGAAGTCTTCACGGGGCCGCCCACCGGGGCCTGCTGTCCGTGAACCACTGGCCGGAGCTGTTCTTCCCCGGGTTCATGATGCGCGACTCCCCGGTGCCGTCGGCATTCACGACGAAGATCTCCGAGAACTCCGTTTCAGATCCGTGGACGTAGGCCTCGTAGCACAGCCGCCTGCCGTCGGGTGACCAGCTCGGCCAGTCCTTGTGGAAGGCGCTGGCGGTTGTCTGCCACCGGGCGTCGCCTCCGGCAAAGGCGATGAAGACCTGCCGGAACTCGTCCTTGAGGCTCCGGGATACATAGGCGATGTACCGGCCGTCCGGCGAGAATGCCGGATGCCTTCCACTGTCCGTGTTCCGCATCCTCCATGCCTTCGTCCCGTCGTCGGTCATGAGCCAGAGGCACGATCCTCCCCGGGGGTTGTCCTCGTCCTTCAGGGCCGTGAACACGATGGTCTTCCCGTCCGGGGAGACGTCGAAGCTCTCCATGGTCTTGGTCATGATGCGCCGGGCGGAATTGTCCTTGAGCCGGAGCGTGAAGAGGGCCTCGTGGGAGTAGGGGTCCTTCCTCCCCTTGAAGTAGATCATGTCGGGGTCTGCGGGGCAGAACAGCGCCTGGTGGATGCTCGCCTGCTCGAAGGGCATGAGGACCCGGTCCAGCCTGCCCTGGGGACCCACGAGGGCCATGTCCCACTTCACCGTGTCCGCGGTGGGCCTGCACAGGATCGTCCTGCCGTCCGGGGACCACCTGGGGTCGGTTCCGTTCCTGCAGAGTTCCGTGAGCGAACCGTTCTGGAAGATGTGGATGCCCGGTCCGCCGCTGCGGTTCGAGCTGAATGCGATCCTTCCCGAGACCCGTGCGATGGGGAACTTCATGGCGGACAGGCCGGTGACCTCGTCGATGGCCGTGAACGGGCTCAGCACCCGCTCGAGGGCGTTCTTCATCTCCAGGGTCTTCACCTGCTCGGAGGGGTCCTGCGCCGCATCGGCGGCCAGCGCATGGTGCATCCCAACGGCAAGGAGAACGATCGCCGCAAGGGCCGTGATCGTTCCTGACAGTCTCAACTTTCTCATCCTCATATCCTTTCAGGGCAGGGACGGGTTCATGGACGAACGGTTCCGTAACTCCCCAGTGCATCTGAAAAAGCAAACCGTAAAAACGATGCTTCCACTGTGTGTACCACAGGATCGTCTCAGGGGAAAGATGTCAGGAGGGACATGAGGTGCGGATGTTGGGGCCCTTGATGATCCGGCCCCGCACCATCACCATGGAGATGGCGCCCAGCGCGTCGAGGTCCTCCAGGGGGTTGCCCGGGACGGCGATGAGGTCGGCCTCCATGCCGGGCCTGACCGCGCCGATCCGGTCGTGTAGCCCCAGGATCCTGGCGTTGCCTGCGGTGGCCGCGCTGAGTACCTGGTACGGGTTCAATCCCAGCAGGTGCAGCCGGCTCAGCTCCTCACGGTAGAAGACGCCGAACAGTGCGCAGGGCAGGCCGCCCGCACCGGAGGCCACCCCCACCGTGCCGCCCGCGTGGAGGATCCTGACCACGTTGGCTACGGCATGGGGATATGCCCCGGCGAAGAGGTCGAGGTCCATGAGGCGGTCCCGCCCGGCCCTGCTGCCTGGAACGGGGAACCTGGGCACCTGGAGTTGCTCAAGGAAAGAACGGACCTGCCTCAGGGGCTCGGGTTCCAGATAGGTCTCCCCCTGGCCGAGGACGGTCTCCCTGAGGTGTTCCCTCAGGGAGACGCTTCCCAGGTCGAGACAGGTCAGGGTGGGGTTGAGGACCATGTCCCGGGACGCGAACTCCATGGCCGCATCGTCGGGTATGGGTTCCAGGGGGCTGTGCTCCACGGTGCATGCCCCCATGGACATGGCGCAGCGCAGGTCATCGAGTCCGGCGACATGACAGCAGACGGGCCTGCCGCTGCGTCGGGCGGCCCGGGTGATGGAGCGCGCGGTTTCCGTATCGAACACGGGCAGGACCCCGCCGCCTGAAAGGGTGGATCGGTGCTGGCAGTACACCTTTATCCAGTCCGCGCCCAGGCGCACCTGCTCGGTCACGGCCGAGTCCGCCTGACCTGCCGAGGCAACCCTCGTCACGGGGCTCCCGCCCAGGATGGCGGCGAGGAGGCGCTTCGGTGCAGGACTGCGGTCCGGGTACCCCCCGGCCGGCGCGATGGCGCTATTGCTCCTGATGATCCGGGGGCCCATGAGATCGAAGGAACGTATGGCCGCTGCGATCTCCTCCAGCCTCTTCGGGATGCCCCCGGCATCGCGCACCGTGGTGATCCCGGCCTCCACGCACACCCGGGCGTTCCTGACGATCTGGGGCTCGACGGAGGCGATGGACCGGGAGGTGATCCTGGTCATGAAGGGCGAGGTGATGTGGACGTGGCAGTCGATGAGCCCGGGCAGCACGGTCATGCCGTGCAGGTCAACGGGGATGAACTCCGCCTGCCAGAAGGGGTCCGGCGAGGCGTCCACGGCCAGGATCCTGCCGCGGTCCACCACGATGCGCGCGCCGCTGCGCAGCGTGTCCGTCTCCCCGTCGAAGAGCCGCAGGTTGTGCAGGACATAGCTGGTTTCAAAGGATATCTTCATGGGATCACTGCCTGCAGGTATGATAATAATGTGCAGCGGACATGACGAGTCAAGGGAGGCTGCCGGGGTGCTGAAAAGAAAAATGGTGCTTCCGCTCGCGATCCCTTGACAAGCCCCGGGACTGGTTATACACTGCTTCCCTGTAATGTATTGAAATACGAGTATGAAATTACATCAAACACCACGAGAAGCACCCTTCCTGCATTCGCTCTTCACCCTCCCCAGCGGAGCTCCCTTTCATGCATGATCATTCTCTTCTCCCCTACCTGAGCGGCTTCGGGGGTGGTTTCTCGCTTGCATTCACCCCGAGCGCCGCAGCTCCGGGCACGGCATCGCCGCAACGGTTCCCCTTCGAGATCGTAAGCGAAGCGGGTCCCCTTACGCGTATCCTCCGCGGTTCCATCGTGAGCGACGCCGGTGCGGTGGTGAAGCCCGTGTTCATGCTCCTGTCCCGGGACGAGTGCGCCCTGCCCCGGGGGGGGATCGCACCGCTTGCCAACCCGGACATCGATGCAGCCTGGAAGGCATTCTTCCAGGCACAGCTTCTCGCCGGCAGGCTCATCACACTGGCAGCGCAGCTGGACGAGTCGGGCGGGCTCCATGCCTTCAGACCGCTGTTCACCTGTATCCACACCCGGCGGTTTTTCCACCCGTCCTGCCCGCAGTGCGGGGCAGGGCTGGACCTGGCGAGGGACGACACCCTGCTGGCAGACGCAGGCCTGAAGCAGTACTCGCTCTCGTGCAGGCGATACCTCGCGTGCCCTGTTTGTTCGCTGAAACCCGGGACGAGGGAGTTCTATGCGTTCCGGCCCGAGGGGACCGACCCCGAGTTTGTCAAGGGGCCTGCAGAGCTCATCGCTGCCCTGTCCCGTGCCGCCGGGGGCTCCCCCTGCAGCGACTGCCCCGAGCGGGGGCCCTGCCACGATGCCGGACAGGCGGACAAGCGGCTGGTCTCCGTCGCCTTCTATCCCTTCCACCTGGCCCTGTACGAGGCCGCGTCCATGAACGCCGCGGATTTCCTCGCACTGGTCTCGGGGGCGTCACCCCGGGAGTTGGAGCGCTCCCTCTCGGGCAACGGGGAGCGGGCCCGGGCGAGGCAGGTGGCAGAGGTTTCGGCCCGCTGCCGTGCGCCGCTCCTCTTTGATGCAGCGGACGACCGGCAATTCCTGGAGGTGCTGTACCTGAAGCTCTCGTTCCTGGGAGAGGTGGCCCGCGGCATCCTTTCAGACACCGAACCCCTCACCTGTCCCCGGTTCGGCCCGGGTCTGGACAGGCTGTGGGTACGGATCCCCGACCAGGGGAGGCTGCTGCCCGCATTCTGGTCAGCAGACCTCGCCTTCACGGACATGGACCCGGAGATACCGGAGGTCCCGCCCGCCCCGGGCGCACTTTACGCAGCCCATGTCATGGGGCTGCTCTGGTTCCAGGCACTGCTCGCAAACCGCCTGCAGGATGCCCGGACCGTCAACCAGGCCCTTGCCCGGGCACTGAAGGAGAAGCGCGTGGATCCCGCAGACCCCGTCCTGGACGCCAGGAACCTCTTCTGGGAGCCCCGGGAGGCGCCCTCCCGGTGGCGGGGGCTCTGGGCACAGACCCTTGAGCTTGGCGCGGAGCTCCTGCTGAAAGCTCAGGACGCACAGGGTTCCCCCGCGGCATTCGCACAGGCCCACAGGGTGCTCATGGATGCCCTCCGGGAGGAAATGCTCTCCCGCAGCGGCGTTGACGGGCCTCATCGGGAGCAGGGGAAGGAAGACCACGCCGGGGCGGAGGGCGATGCGGCCATCGGTGAGGCCCTGGGCAGGATACGGGCCAGGTGGGAGCAGGAAGCGGCCCTTGTTCCGGCCGAAGTACCTCCCGGGCCCTCCGCGACCGCACTTCCAGCCGCACCGGAGGAAGAGGACTTCCGCACCGAGACCGTGATCATGCGGCATGCGCCTGAGTCCGCCCGGCCTGAGCCGGAAGGGGACCTGGACAGGACCATGGTGACGGGCGCAGCACCCGCCGGTGCAGGCACGGCACCCGAGCCTCCCCGGGAGGAGGACTTGTCACAGACCGTGGTCATGGGTGCGCGGCTCTCCACGCAGGTGACGCCGCCGGAGCAAGACAGCGCCCAGACCCTTATCCTCGGCGCAGGTGCTGCTCCTGCACAGAAGCCCGCTCAGCCAGACCTCGACGCCACCGTGGTCATGGGTGCGAAACCCGGCCCCGCAGCACCCCCCGTGCAGCAGGGGCCTTGGCCAAAAAACAGTTCGGCCGAAGAGCTGGAGGAGACCGTGATCATGAAGCCCGGGAGCAGGAAAAAGGAATGAGCCTCACCCGTAAGGACCTCATCGCGGCACTCAGGGAGATCCATGCATCGGACCCTGCAGGCGCCGAGGCGGCCATGGAGGGGTTCCTGAGGGAGGAGTTCAGGGGGCTCGCACGGCAGGAGCGCATCCGTGCCCTCGAAGGGCTCGAGGCGTTCTTCGGCCAGGGAGCAGAGCGTGCGGCCCCTCCCCCCGGGGATGACCTCACGGACCGCTTGGTCCAGCTGCTCCTGGGCAGGGCGGTCGCCGGGGCGGGACACACGGGCCCCGAGCTGATGGAGCGCCTCGCAGCGGCGCTGAACACGGTCTTCACCATGCTGAACGACCTCACCGGCGTCATCGGCGCCACCCTGGGAGGGGGCGCGGAGGCCGACCAGACCATCCGCCGCGTCATCGGCACGAGCCTCGATGACCAGGGGGAGGGGAAGTCCATCGAGGAGCACCTCGGGCAGATCAAGAAGGCCTTCCTGACGGCCCAGCAGGCCTCCAGGGAGGCGGCCCGGGCCGTGGCGGGCTACATCCTCGCCGAGCTCGACCCCAGGACCATGGAACCCGGGTCGGGCGGGCTCAAGATCGGCCCCCTGAAGAAGGCCGAGTCGTTCGAGATCTTCGAGGAGAAATTCAAACGGGTGAAAAAATGGCACGAGTCGGAGCGATTCGTACTGGACTTCCTGCGGCAGTTCGAGAAGAATTGCCAGAAATCATTCACGTGATGCGGGGGTGAGGCATGAAAAGGGCTGTTCTGGTCTGTGTCTTCCTGGTACCCTTTCTCTGGTCGTGCGCATCGTCCTCCCAGGCTATCAAGTGGGAATACGAGAAGGACGCCATCGCGCTGCACTTCACGTCCGACAAGCAGCTCAACTACAAGGACAAGAAGGCCCATGCCCTGGTGGTCTGCGTGTACCAGCTCACGAGCCCCAATGCCTTCGAGCAGCTCGCCGGGAGCCGGGACGGGCTCTACAAGCTCCTGGAGTGCCAGGTCTTCGACCCGGCCAGCGTGGCGGTGAGCAAGCAGGTGGTGGCGAGCCCGGGCAAGAACGTCGAAATGAAGCTCGACAGGGCCGAGGGCGCCAAGTACGTGGCCCTGGTGGCCGGGTACTACACCATCGACCGGGCCAAGATCACCCGGCTCTACAGGATCCCGGAGGTCTCTGAGAGGAGCGGTTTCCTCTGGCTCAAGAAGCGGTACAAGCCCGGCCAGCTCGACATCAACCTCATCCTGGGCTCACGGCAGCTCCAGGACCCCAAGCCTGAAGGGAACTGACCATGGAAAGACCTCTCCTCTGGCACCAGGGGCTGTTCCTCCAGCCCCAGCACTTCCAGCTCGCAGACCTCTATACGGCATCACTGCTGACCCCGTTGTACAGGCACCTCATGCCGCATTTCTGGGGAGCGGCGAAGATGGAGGTCAGACAGGCCTCTCTTGGTACCGGCACCTTTCATCTCGATTCGGGTGAATTCGTGTTCCCGGATATGACCTATGCGGTGGTGCCCGACAACGCAGTGGTCGAGACGCGATCCTTCAAGGAAGCGTGGATCGACGGGGGCAAGCCCTTCACCGTTTACCTGGGTATCCGCAGGTTCAACCAGCTGGGCGGGAATGTCACCACGCTGAGCACCGAGAACCCTGCGGACGTGAACACGCGCTTCATCTCGCCGGAGGCCACCGAGGAGGTGAGGGACCTTCACGAGAGCGGCCCAACGGCACACATCAGAAGGCTCAAGTATGCCCTCAGGATTCTCTGGGAGAGCGAGAAGGATTACTTCGGTGACTATGAGACCATCCCCCTTGCCCGGCTTGAGCGCCAGGGCGAGGAGGTGGGCCTTTCGAGCGGGTTCATCCCGCCTTCCCTTGCCATCCACGGCTCGCCCTGGCTGGCCAAGATCATACGGGAGATCCGCGATCAGCTGGCATCGAGGGGGTACCAGCTGGAAGGGTACAAGCGCGACCGCGGCATCCACACGGCCGAGTTCGGGAGCAGGGACATGGTGTTTCTCCTGGCCCTGCGCTCGCTCAACCGGTACATCCCCCAACTCTCGCACATGCTCGAGGCCACGGGACATCCCTGGACCGCCTATGGACTTCTCAGGCAGCTCGTGGGAGAGCTCTCGAGCTTCTCAGAGCGGTATTCCGTCACCGGAGAGGTCCAGGGCTCGGGCGGCCTTCCCGTCTATGACCACCTGAACCTGTGGCACTGCTTCTCGCGGGCCCAGGCCGTGATCACTTCCTTGCTCGACGAGATCACCGCCGGCCCCGAGTATGTGTTCACCCTGTCGTATGACGGCACCTACTATTCTTCCGACCTTCCGCCCGCGGTCTTCGAGGGGAAAAACCGCTTCTATCTCGTGGTGCAGACCGCCTCCGATGCAAAGGACGTGCTGAGCGCGCTGGCCACGGGCGCCAAGCTGAGCTCCCGGGAGAACCTTCCCCTGCTCATTGTGCGCGCTCTGCCCGGGGTCGGCATCACACACCTCGACCGCCCCCCTCAGGAGCTTCCCCGGAGGGGTGGCGCCCTCTATTACCAGGTCGACCACCACTGCGAGCAATGGGCAGGCGTTGCCAAGGGAAAGAACATCGCCCTTTTCTGGGACTCGGCCCCGGAAGACCTCAAGGCCGAGCTCATGGTGGTGGGAAGGAGCTGAACCATGCACTTGAGCGATGCTTTCATGGACGCGGTGGCCTTCGTGATCTACTTCCTCAGGACCGCTGCGAAGAGGCCCCTGCCCTATGACCAGGTACGGTCCAGGATCCTCGAACTCCTCGCCTCGAGCGCGAACGCCGCATCCGAGTTCCCCCCCGGGGACTACGACGCCGCCCGATTCGCGGTGTGCGCCTGGATGGACGAGGCGGTCATGAACTCCGAATGGGCCGATCGGTTCACCTGGCAGAAGGAACCCCTGCAGCTGAAGTTCTATCAGACCACGAACGCCGGCGAGCTCTTCTTCGAGAGGCTCAATGCCCTCGCAGCGCATCAGAACGACGTACGCGAGGTTTACTACCTCTGCCTTGCCATGGGATTCACCGGCCGCTTCATCAGGGAGGAGGACCGCTTCCTCCTGGAGGGCCTCAAGACCTCCAACCTCAAGGTGCTCACCGGTTCCTCGGTGGGCATTCCCTCCCTGAAGAAGGGCGAACTCTTCCCCGAGGCGTATCCCGCAGAGAGACAGGCTTCAACGCCAAGGCGTACTGCACCGGGGCTGAACCTCATGAGCATACTCCTTGCGGCGTTCCCGGTGGCACTGTTCGGCGTGCTGTTCCTCATCTATTCCTTCGTGCTGGGCAACGTGAGCAGATCGCTCTTCATGACGCAGCCATGATCAAGACCATACTGAAATACACGCTCATCGGTCTCGTGGTCCTCCTGGCCGTCCTGTTCGTGTTCGGGTTCGCCCTCGTCGTGGGGTGGCCGTGGTGGGTGGGTTTCTTCATACTCCTGTTCCTGGTGGGCATCGCCATAGCGGTCTACCTCCTCCGGCAGGTCCTTGTCAGGAGGCGCGAGCAGCGCTTCGTCAGCCAGATTGCCGAGCAGGATGAGGCCTATCTGCGATCGCTCAGGGACGAGGAGCGCCGGCAGGCCACGGAGTTGAAGGACCGGTTCACCGAGGCGGTTGCCGCACTGAAATCATCGCACCTGAAGAAGCTCGGTAACCCGCTGTATGTCCTGCCGTGGTACATGGTCATCGGCGAGAGCGCATCGGGCAAGACTACGGCCATAAAGAGCGCCAGGCTTTCGAGCCCCTTTGCCGAGATGACCGTTGTCCCCGGTTTTTCCGGTACCAAGAACTGCGACTGGTGGTTCTTCGAACAGGCCGTCATCATCGATACCGCGGGGAGGTATGCCATCCCCGTGGACGAGGGCAGGGACAGGGACGAGTGGCAGCGATTCCTGAATCTTCTGGCCAAGTACCGCAAGCGGGAGCCGCTCAACGGCCTGGTGGTCACCGTGGCCGCGGACAGGCTCCTCGAGGGGGCACCCGACGCCATCGAGGAAGACGCCCGGCAGATAAGGCGCCGCATCGACGAGCTCATGCGCGTTCTCGGCAGCAAGTTCCCGGTCTATCTGCTGGTGACCAAGTGCGACCTCGTCCAGGGCATGACGCAGTTCTGCGGGCAGCTCGACGAAGAACTGCTCCGGCAGGCGTTCGGAGCGGTCAACCACGAGCTCAAGGACGACTACGCAGGCTTTGTCGCCAAGACCATGCACACCGTACGGGAACGGCTGGGCACGCTGCGCCTCCTCATATTCCACAAGCTTCCGCCGTCGGCCCTCGACCCCGCGCTCCTGCTGTTCCCCGAGGAGTTCTCCCGCCTCAAAGGCGGTATCGAAGCCTTCATGAAGGGGGCCTTTCAGGCGAATCCCTACCAGGAGACCCCCATGCTCCGGGGGCTCTACTTCAGCAGCGGCCGCCAGGAGGGCAGCCCGTACTCACACTTCCTCAAGGCCATGGGTCTCATCGAGGACCGCGAGGTGCTCCCGGGCACGAACAAGGGACTCTTCCTGCACGACTTCTTCGCCACGATCCTTCCAAAGGAGCGCGGCCTCTTCGCGCCGACGAAGAGGGCCATGGCATGGGAGAGGCTCACGCTCAACCTCGGGCTCCTGGCGTGGGTGGCCATCGGCGTTGCCGTCTGCGGCCTGCTGAGCTTCTCCTTTGTCAAGAACCTGGGGATCATCCGGGGGGTGCCCACGGAGTTCACCCGCCCTGTCGAGCTCCAGGGAGAGCTGGGCTCGGCCCTGAAGACCATGGACCGTTTCCGGGCCGCCATCCTCGCAGTGCAGGGCAAAAACGAGTCGTGGTGGATTCCCCGCCTCGGCCTGGGGGAGAGCAGGGACGTGGAGGAACAGCTGAAGAAGAACTTCTGCACGCTGTTCGATGCGAGGTTCCTCGCCGTCCACGACAAGCAGCTCGCCGTGGAGATCCGGAGCATCCCCGGGGAGGATGTGAGGATCGGTGAATATATCGTTGCCATGGTCCACCGGATCACCCTGCTCAAGGCCAGGCTTGCGGGCGAGGACATGGAGGCGCTCCTGGAGAGGCCCACAGCGGTGTTCACCGCCGCCGGGCAGGACCCGGACGGTGCGAAGAGGTTCATGGCCTTGTACGCCAGCCGGCTCCTGTGGGAGAGCGACGAGGAGATCCTGAAGAAGGAGGTGGCAACCCTCGACGCGCTGCTCACCGAGGCCATAGCGAAGTCCCCGAGCCTCAACTGGATACCCGCCTGGGTGAACACGGGGCTTCAGGACAAGGCGGTCACGCTCCGCGAGTTCTGGGGCGGCAGCCTTCCGGCCGCCGAGGAGGTCAGGGTGGATGCGGCGTTTACCACCGACGGGAAGGCCGTCATCGACGCTTTCCTCCTGGACCTCGAGTCGGCGCTGGCGAACCCCGCATCCATCGCATCGCGCAAGGCCGAGTTCCTCGCAAGGTACACGGACGCCTATGCCGAGGCGTGGCACGCCTTCATCCTCGGATTTCCCCGGGGGATGGAGCGACTCAGGGGGTCTGCGGAGTGGCGCTCTGCAGCCGCGAAGGCCGCCTCGAGGAACGGCCTGTATTTCCTCCTGCTCCGGCGCATCTCCTCGGAGCTGAAGCCGTTCCGGACGGAACAGCAGCAGGAATGGGTCCGGTTCATCGCCGAGTTCGAGAAGAACCAGGACGTGGCCGCACAGCTGCAGAGCGGCACCATCGCCAAGGCCACGGAGACGGCATCACGGCTCAAGGAAAAGATCCAGGAGAAGATCGGCAAGGAGAAGACCCAGGACCTGGCGGGGATCGATTTCAATGCCGCACGGGCCCTGGCCGACTATGAGGCATCGCTGGCTAAGGCCGCTGGGATGGTGAGCAAGTCAGGGGCCTCGGCATTCCAGGCCGCGGGTGTCGTGTTCGGCGAGGACCCCTCGGCATCGCCCTTCATGGCGGCCCAGAAAGCCCTCATGCGTTACCGCAGCGCATCGGGCGTGCAGGACGACGGTATGTTCAAGATCGTCAGCGGCCCCCTGGACTTCCTGTGGGCCTGTGCCTGCCAGGAGAGCGCGTGTCACCTCCAGGCCGCCTGGGAAAAGGATGTCCTGGTGGACATCCAGGGGATCACCGACCCCACGCAGCTCAGCCAGATCCTGTTTTCCCCTGACGGCCTCGCCACCAAGTTCATCAAGGGCCCGGCCGCACCCTTCGTGGGCAGGGACCTGAGGAGGGGGTACTATGCCAAGGAGGCCCTCGGCAGGTCGCTCCCCTTCGAAGAGGCTTTCCTGAGGTTCTTCTCGAGCGCCAAGGTGGGGCTTCCGGCCGCGGCCATGGCCGCGTCTTCGGACAACACGGTGACCGTCAGCGGGCTGCCCACCGAGGCCAACGACAACGCCAGGGTGCAGCCCCACGCCACCAGGCTGACCCTGCAGTGCATGGACTCCCAGCAGGTGCTCGTGAACATGAACTACCCCGTCAGCAAGTCGCTCGTGTGGTCGTCCCAGCGGTGCGGCGGGGTCACCTTCGCCATCGAGGTCGGCAACCTCGTCCTCACGAAGACGTACTCAGGCCCAGAGGCCTTTGCCAAGTTCCTCATGGAGTTCAGGAACGGTACGCGCACCTTCTCGCCGTCGGACTTTCCCAAGGAGGCTGCGTATCTGAACAAGATGGGCATCAGGTACATACGGGTACAGTACCGGTTCAGCGGCCACGATGCCGTGATCAACCAGGCGAAGCCGGCCATGAGTCAACCCACGGCCGTTCCGACAACCATCGTCAGGTGCACGGCCGGGTGAAGAGCGATGCGGGCTGGGGGTGGGCCCTTGCTGGCAAACATCCCGTGGTGAAGGATTATATCCGTATCGGACAGGGTTCTTCGCTCATGGATGACTTTTCGAGGTGGGTGGAAGGGGGATACCCCAGGGTGAAACCGGCTGCAACCCCGCACTCGTGGCGCTTTTTCGCCCGGGGGCGCAGGAGGGGCGAGCTGTCGTGCGGACTCATCCGCGACAGCCGCGACGGGGCTGGCAGGCCGTTCCCCCTGCTCATCATGGGCTGGGGAGTTCTTGCAGGATGGGAGGAAGACTGGGTGCATCTCCCGTACTCCCTTGACGCCCTCTGGGAACGCATCGAGTTCGTGTGCACCAGGAGGGTCTTCGACCTGGAAGAGCTGAAGAGCGAGGTCCTGCGTCTGGGTGGACCATCGCCGGTGGCCGGTCTGTGGATGCCGGGCGGATCCGCCGTTCGTGACGGCATCCCGCAGCATCGCGGCATGGCCGCTGCACGCCTGCCGGGCACGGCGGACCACTTGGACGAGATCGTGGAACTGCTGCTGCGTATGGACAAGCCGGGAACCGCGGAGCCTGAAGCCGTGTTCATGGGAGGGCCCCCCGAGCCATCGTATGTGGCGGTTTTTTTCCGGCCCCTGGTGGCGGATGACTTCGCGACGTTGTGGTGCATGGAACAGGGAAACGGGATATAGACAACTCACCCCTATCTTTTAAAAAGTGATTATGATAGAGAAACTCAGAGGTTATTTGTTATGACGGCAAAAGATCTCATGAAGGCAGGCCGTCTTTCTGAAGCCCGCAGGGTCCTGATCGAGGAGGTAAAGGCGGCACCGTCGGACGCGGGAAGGAGGACACTCCTGTTCCAGGTGCTCAGCCTGCTCGGCGAGTGGGACAAGGCCGTACGCCATCTCGACATGATCTCCACCCGGGATCCGGACCGGGTAATGGGCGTGCATGTCTATCTCGACATCGTGAAGGCGGAGCAGGAGCGTCTCAAGGTGATCCAGGGAAAGGCAACACCGTCGGTCATGCCGGAGCAGCCCCCGTACTTCGCAGATTACCTTGCCTATCTCGAGGCCATCCGCGCAGGAGAGTACGAAAAGGCACGTGCCCTGCTGGGCCGCATCGACGAGGAGCGGCCCTCAATCAGGGGAAGCCTCAACGGGAAACCCTTTGAGGGCATCAGCGAGACCGATGCGCGGCTCTACGCCTTTTTCGAGGTCTTCGCCCACGACCGCTCGGTGTGGATACCCTTCGAGGCCGTACGCGAGATCATCATCCACGAACCCAAGGATTCCTTCGACCTCATCTGGGTCAGCGCCAGCATCACCACCTGGGAGGGCCTGTCCATGAACTGCTGCATGCCCGTGGTGTATCCGGAGACCTTTCTCGGGTCAGACGAGCAGGCCAAGATGGGCAGGCTCACGGACTGGGCACCTCTCGGAGGAGGTCTGTCGAAGGGCGTGGGACAGCACGTGTACGCCATCGGGGGAGAGGACACGGCAATTCTCGATATCCGCTCCCTCACGTTTGAACTCATGGACGCATGACCATGGGCAAGACTACGTTCGACATAAGCGCCATCCTCGCCCCGCTGCCAGGGGAGAACCCCTCGGGCGAGGACCTGCGTTACACCGACGTGTACGAGCGCATCAAGGAGGCGCGGCGCGCCGACGACATGCTGGATCAGGGCGACTGGCAGCGAGAAGTCAAGCGGTCCGACTGGGGAACCGTCATCGAGGTGGCATCATCGGCCCTTTCCACCAGGACCAAGGACATCCAGATCGCGGTCTGGCTCGTCGAGGCGCTCATCAGGAAGCAGGGCTTTGCCGGGCTGAACGCCGGGCTCACCATCCTCGATACGTTCATCCGTGATTTCTGGGAGCATGTCTATCCCCTGGCCGAAGACGGAGACCTGGAGTACCGGAGCGGCCCGCTGGAGTTCCTCAACGACAAGGTGAGCCTGTCCATACGGGACATTCCCCTCACCGACGAGAAGGCCTCCGAGGGATATTCGTGGAACAAATGGCAGGAGTCACGCCAGGTGGGATACGAGAAGGACACCAAGAACCAGTGGGGCGACGCGGACGACACCAAGGTGCGCATCCGGCAGGAGGCCTTGGCCGAGGGCAGGATCCCTGCAGAGACCTTCGACTCGGCCGTGGCAAGCTCGTCCAAGGACTTCTATCTGAGGCTCGCGGACGAGGTTGATGCATGCCTGCAGGTTTACGAGAGGCTCGACGCCGTGGTGGATGAAAAGTTCGGACGGGACGCCCCCAGGCTCTCGGACGTGAAGAAGGCCATCGAGGACTGCCAGCGCGTGGTGAACTCGATCGTGAAGGAACGTGGGGGACGCGAGGCGCCCCCTCCGCAGCCGACGACGGAGTCCGCGGCGGTGCCTGAGCCTGAAAAGCCGAAGAAGGGCAAGGCAGCGAAGGCCGCCTTGAAGGAGGGTACAGTGGCCGAACCGCTCCATGCAGCCCCTGCGGAAGCCGTGGCGTCTGCAGTCCCGCCGGTGCAGACGATCAGCCGGGCAACCGAGGAGGACGTGGTCTGGCAGACGGCCCAGGAAACCCTGACGTCCCTGGGCATCAACATCGCGCTGTCCCAGCTCCTGGCCGCCTCGGGAAGCGCTCCCTCGATAAGGCAGAAGAACCGGTACCGGCTCATGATGGCCAGGCTCGCCCTCATGGCCGAACGGCCGGACATCGCCCGGCCCATCGTGGAGGAGCTCTATGCACTCATCGGCGAGCTCAACCTCGAGAGGTGGGAATCGCCCCTGTGGATCGCCGAGGTGATCGAGGCGTACTACCAGTGCCTCATCTCCGGGGGGGCATCGGAGGAGGACAGGGTGAAGGCGGAAAACGAGCTGTTCCCGAAGCTGTGTTCATTGGATATCACCAAGGCGCTTGCGTATAAGAAAGGAGGGTAACATATGGCAAAAAAGGAGAGTTTGCAGCATACCCTCGACAGGGTGAGGGCCCCCCGGGTCCAGATCACCTATGACGTGGAGATCGGCGACTCCATCGAGATGAAGGAGATCCCGTTCGTGGTGGGTGTGCTGGGCGATTTTTCCGGCAAGCCGGACGAGCCGCTGCCGAAGCTGAAGGACAGGAAATTCATCGAGATAGACCGCGACAACTTCAACAAGGTGCTCGAAGGCATGAAGCCGAGGGTGGCCTACCGCGTGGACAACAAGCTCACGAACGACGGGACCCAGATCGCCGTGGACCTGCGCTTCAAGTCCATGGACGATTTCCACCCGGAGCGCGTGGCCGAGCAGATACCGCCGCTGCGGAAGCTGGTGGAGGCCCGCAAGAGGCTCTCCGATCTCCTGAGCAAGCTCGACGGGAACGAAAAGCTCGAAGAGCTCCTCCAGGATGTCATCTCCAGCACCGATTCCCTGAAGAAGATCGGGGAAGAGGCCGGGGTGGCCAAGCCGGAAGACAAGAAAGAGTAGGAGGGAAGGCCTATGGCTGAGAAGGATCAGCAGAAGGAACAGGCACAGACACAAGCCGTCCAGGAGGAGAAGAGCCTCCTGGATCAGATCATCGACCAGGGCCGCATGGCCCGCGACGAGAGCCAGCGCGCCCGCGCCAGGGACCTCATCGGCGAGTTCGTGAGCCAGGTCATGGAGGGCGCCATGGTGGTGTCCAAGGACACCGAGGCCATGATCAACGCGCGCATCGCCCAGATCGACAAGCTCCTCTCCGACCAGCTCAACGAGGTCATGCACCACGAAGACTTCCAGAAGCTCGAGGCGTCCTGGCGGGGGCTGTTCTACCTGGTGAGCCAGAGCGAGACAGGCGAGAAGCTCAAGATCCGGGTGATGAACTCCACCAAGAGCGAGCTCCTCAAGGACATGGAGAAGGCCACCGAATTCGACCAGTCGACGCTTTTCAAGAAGATCTACGAGGAGGAGTTCGGCATGTTCGGCGGCGCCTCCTACGGTGCGCTCATCGGAGACTACGAGTTCGGCAACCACCCCCAGGACCTCTCGCTCCTCGAGAAGATCTCCCAGGTGGCGGCTGCGGCCCACGCACCCTTCATCTCCGCGGCCTCACCCAAGATGTTCAACCTGGACTCCTACACCGAGCTGGGCCAGCCCCGAGACCTGGCAAAGATCTTCCAGAGCGTTGATTACGCCAAGTGGAAGTCGTTCCGCGACTCCGAGGACTCCCGCTACGTGGCCCTGACCCTGCCGCACGTGCTGTCCCGGCTTCCCTACGGCGCGGCCAACGTGCCCGTGGAGGCCTTCAACTTCGAGGAGGACGTCACGGGAACCGAGCACGACAAGTACCTCTGGGGCAACGCGGCCTATGCCCTGGGCACGAGGCTCACCGACGCCTTCGCCAAGTTCCACTGGACCGCGGCCATCCGGGGCGTGGAGGGGGGCGGCCTGGTGCAGGGCCTGCCGGTCCACACCTTCAAGACCGACGAGGGCGACGTGGCACTCAAGTGCCCCACCGAGATCGCCATCACGGACCGCCGGGAAAAGGAACTCGCGGACCTCGGGTTCGTGCCGCTCGTGCACTGCAAGGGCACCGACTACGCGGCATTCTTCAGCACCCAGACCGCGAACAAGCCCAAGACCTACGACACGGACGCGGCCAACGCCAACGCACGGCTCTCGGCGCAGCTCCAGTACATCCTCGCCATCAGCCGGTTCGCCCACTACCTGAAGTCCATCATGCGCGACAAGATCGGCAGCTTCATGACCCGCAAGGACGCCGAGGACTTCCTGAACCGGTGGATCAGCAAGTACGTCCTGCTGGACGACAGCGCCGGCCAGGAGATCAAGGCCAGCTACCCGCTCCGTGAAGCCAGGGTGGACGTGGCCGAGATACCCGGCAAGCCCGGCTGCTACCGGGCGGTCGCCTTCCTCAAGCCGCATTACCAGCTCGACGAGCTCTCCGTATCCCTGCGGCTTGTGGCGGACCTCCCGCCCCCAGCCAAGGGGTAGGGGCCGCGTGAAACAGGACGCTTCAGTGATGGAACGTCATGAACAGACGAGCCTGAATATCCGAAGATTGCAGAAAGGAGGGAGCAATACATGGCTTTTGATGCTTTTTTAAAAGTCGACGGTATCCCGGGCGAGAGCTCCGATGACAAGCACAAGGAGTGGATAGAGGTCCTCTCCTACAGTCACGGGGTTTCACAGCCGGCATCTGGGTCTGCGAGCACTGCCGGCGGCAGGAGCGCCGAGCGGTGCAACCACCAGGACTTTTCCATCGTGAAGGCCCTGGACAAGGCTTCGCCGAAGCTTGCGCTGGCATGCTGCAACGGCACCCACATCAAGGAGGTGAAGCTCGAGCTCTGCAGGGCTGCAGGCGACAAGACCAAATACATGGAGTACAAGCTCTCGGACGCCATCGTCACCTCGGTGAGGCCCGGCGGGTCCGCCCAGGGCGGCGAGACCCTGCCGCTGGAGGAGGTTTCCTTCAGCTACGGCAAGATCGAGTGGACGTACACCGCCACCGACCCGAAGACCGGCAAGGCCTCGGGAGACGTGAAGTCGAACTGGGATCTCACGGCGAACAAGGGGGCCTAAGGCGGGCGCAGAGAGGGAGTCGGCCTTCAGAACGGTCAGCGCCTCACCATGAACCGGGGGCCGGGTTCGCGGGGATGATATGCCCCGCGCGTCCCGGCCCCTGAAGGCAAACCGCTCCCACAAGTCTCACACAACCATTGACCCACGAGAACCTCCAGGCATCCATCCTCGACAGGCTCATCGACGACGAGCCCGAGGCATCTTCGGAACCCGTCCAGTTCCGCTTCCTCAGCATGCGACAGGTCAGGGCCTGCGTCATCCGTGACCTGGAGAGGCTCCTGAACACGAGGCGTATCATCGAGCAGCCCCCGGCGGAATTCTCCGAGCTCAACCGCTCCGTGTACGCCTACGGCATCAAGGACTACACCTCGCTCAACCCCAGGAGCGCCTCGGTGCGCAAGCTCCTCCGGCAGGACATCGAACGGTCCATCGCCCGCTGGGAGCCGAGGCTCAGGAACGTGAAGGTGCAGCTGGAACAGGACCAGAAGACCCACAGCCTCCGCTTCAGGATCAACGCGGTCCTCATCATCGAGCCCGAGAAGGAGCCCGTGCAGTTCGACACCTTCTTCGACATCAACAGGGGAGAATACCTCATTACACGATAGGGGACCACGAGGAATGGAAGACACCCTGCTCCAGTACTACGAACGAGAGCTGACCTACATCCGCGAGATGGGGGCCGAGTTCGCGAAGAAGTACCCCAAGATTGCGGGAAGGCTCCAGCTCGAGGCGGACAAGTGCGAGGACCCGCACACCGAGCGGCTCATCGAGGCCTTTGCCCTGCTGTGCGGGCGCATCCGCCACAAGATCGACGACGATTTCCCCGAGATCACCGAGAGCCTGTTCCAGATCATCTATCCCCACTACATCAGTCCCATCCCCTCCATGACCGTGGTCAGGTTCGATCCCGTGAGGCAGACCCTCCCGGCCTCGGGTCTCACCATAGAGAAGGGGACGCAGCTCTATTCGAAGCCCGTGGGTGGCACCGCCTGCCAGTTCTCCACGGCATACCCGACCGTGCTCTGGCCCGTGGAGCTCACCGGGGCGGGATTCAGGGACATGAAGAGGCTGAGGGAGGGGGCCCAGCAGACGCTGTGGATACAGCTCAAGAGCTTCAACAACCTCGCCATGCCCCAGGTGGGGTTCGATAAACTCAGATTCTACCTGAACGGATCGCACCAGCACATGTTCGCCCTCTACGAGCTGCTCTTCAACAACGTGGTAGCCGTCGAGTTCGAGACGACCGGCAGGGACGGCACAAAGAAGATCGTTTCATCCGGCCCCGATGCCATCCGGCAGGTGGGGTTCGATCCGGACGAGGTGCTCATCCCCGCGTCCCCCCGGTCGTTCCCGGGCTACCTCACGCTCTTCGAGTACTTCTGCTTCCCGGAGAAGTTCCTGTTCTTCGACCTTAAGGGCTTCGAGGCGATCAGGGAGCTGTCCTCCACCGACACGGTGGACGTCTCCATCTACCTGGACCGGCCCGCCAGACACGGCCTCGTCGTGAATGAGGACACCTTCTGCCTGAATGCCGCACCCGCGGTGAACCTGTTCAGGAAGACCGCCGAACCCATCCGGGTGGAGCGGCAGCTCTCCGAGTACCGGGTCATCCCCGACTTGCGCAGGCAGGACGCAGCGGAGGTCTACTACATCGACCGGGTGGTCTCGACCTCGCCTTCGCAGCCCGGCAAAACCATCGACATCAGACCCTTCTACTCCACCAGGCATCATCTGGAGGAGGGCCAGAAGGGGGCATCCTTCTGGCACATGAGGAGGGCGCTGTCCGGGAGGAAGGGTGACAGCGGCACCGAGGTGTACCTGAGCTTCGCGGATGCGGCCTTCAACTCCATGGACCCGGGCTTCGAGGTTGTCACGGTGCATACCGTGTGTACGAACCGCGACCTTCCCGCCCGGCTGCCCTTCGGCGACGCGGCCGGGGACTTCAGCCTGGACACGGCCCTGCCGGTGGCGAAGATCACCTGCCTCATCAAGCCGACCCCCACGCGCAGGCCGGGCCTGAAGGGGGCGCTCCAGTGGCGGCTGATCTCGCACCTGAGCCTCAACTATCTCTCGCTCGTGGAGGGCGGGGAGGGGGCGCTCCAGGAGCTTTTGAGGCTCTATGACTTCGAGAACAGCCCGTCCACCGCCCAGCAGATCGCAGGCATCAGTTCCATCTCTTCCGAACACGTGACGCGCCGCATGGGGCGGTCCTTCTGCCGGGGCATGCACGTCACCCTCACCCTCGACGAGGACAAGTTCGTGGGTGCCGGGCTGTACCTGTTCGCCTCGGTGCTGGAACGGTTTCTGGCCCAGTACGTCTCGGTGAACTCCTTCACCCAGCTCGAGGTGAAGACCCTACAGAGGAAAGAGGCTCTGAAGAAGTGGCCGCCAAGAAACGGCAAGCGGATCCTCCTGTAGGCACCATCCCCCTGAGGGACCGGCTTTTCCGGGAGTTCCACAGGTTTTCCTTCTTCCAGGCGGTGCATCTGCTGGAGAGCCTTTCTTCGGAGAAGGAGCCTCTCGGCTCCGGTCTGACGCCGAACCGGGAGGCGGTGCGCTTCTCGGTGAAGCCCGGACTCGCCTTCCCTGCGGCGGAGATCGCCGATCTCGCGGACAACGGGGCTGATAAGCCCTCGGACATGGCAGTGACCTTCCTCGGGCTCATCGGCCCTTCCGGCGTGCTGCCCTACTGGTACACCGAACTCGCCCTGGAACGCCAGAAGCAGAAGGACAGCTCGCTGGCGGCCTTTCTCGACATTTTCCATCACCGCCTGGTGACCCTGTTCTACCTGGCATGGAAGAAACAGCGTTTCCCCGAGAACTATGCGCCGGGGGGACACGACAGGCTCACGGGCTACCTCCTGAGCCTGTGCGGGCTGGGCACTGGAGGGATGTCCGACAAGATCGGCCTCCCCACCGAATCCCTGGCGTTCTACACCGGGCTCTTCTCCACGCGGCCTCCGACGGTCGCAGGCATAGAGGCCGCCGTATCCTACCTCTCCGGTGTCCGTGCAGAGGTGGTGGAGTTCATCGAGCGCATCATCCCCCTGAGCGACGAGGATCACACCCGTCTCGGAGGGGCGAATGCGCGTCTCGGCGAGGACGCCCTGTGCGGAAGCTACGTGTGGGACTGCCAGACCAAGTTCCTCGTGGGGCTCGGGCCCATGGGCTACGATGACTTCGTGCGGTTCCTTCCGGGCGGGGCCATGCTGAAGCCCATTTTCTCGCTGGTCAGGTACCGGGTGGGCATGGAATACGAGTTCGACCTGAAGGTGGTCCTGGACAGGGACGAGGTGCCTCCCTGCACGCTGGGGGGGGACAGCAGGCTGGGCATGACGAGCTGGCTGCTCAGGCCCGGAACCGTGCCGGAGCGGGACGTGTTCATTACCATCGGCGAAGACCAGGTGATGCGGGGAGGATACGGTGTTGCGGAAAAAGGACGTGGACCTTTGAGTTGAATGGGTCAGGCCCCTGGCAGGGGAGAACCTGCGTGTCAGAGGAGGACTGACCCGTTCGAGTCAAAGGATTCAGTTTTCACTGAGATCGAAAGGAGAGACCATGGCAGTGTCCAATCTGAAGACATTGATCGGGAAGCTGAACGCAACCTGCAGGAGCACCCTGGAGTCGGCAGCGGGTCTGTGCATGTCCCACACCCATTATGAAGTTGATTTGGAGCACTTCCTCCTCAAGCTCCTGGACCTCAAGGACACGGACTTCCACAAGATACTGAGACACTTCGAGGTCAATGCCGACCGTCTCAACGCAGACCTCACCCGTGCACTGGAGGGCTTCAAGACGGGCAATGCCAGGACACCGGTCTTCTCGCCCCAGATCCCGAAGATGATTCAGGAAGCATGGATGCTCGCCTCCATCGAGTTCGCGGACGACGTGGTCCGCTCCGGCCACATCGTGCTGGCGCTGCTCAAGAACGAGCAGACCGCCAGGCTGCTCATCTCGGACTCCGATTCGCTGAGAAAGGTCAAGGTGGAGACCCTCCAGGAGTCCCTCATGGACATCGTCAAGGGCTCCGCCGAGGACAGCGAGGCCGCCCGGGCGGCCGCCACCCCGGGCGCCCAGGAAAAGGGCAAGCCCGCAGGCACCAAGGCCCTGGACCAGTTCACCATCAACCTCACGGCCCAGGCGAAGGCCGGCAAGATCGACCCGGTGCTGGGCAGGGACTTCGAGGTGCGCCAGATGGTGGACATCCTCATCAGGCGCCGCCAGAACAACCCCATCCTGACGGGAGAGGCGGGCGTGGGAAAGACCGCCGTGGTGGAGGGATTCGCCATGCGGGTGGCCGAGGGCGATGTGCCGCCGGCGCTTGTTGGCGTGGAGATCCGATCGCTCGACCTTGGCCTGCTCCAGGCAGGGGCGGGCGTGAAGGGCGAGTTCGAGAACCGGCTGAAGTCGGTCATCAACGAGGTGAAGGGCTCACCGACCCCCATCATCCTGTTCATCGACGAGGCCCACACGCTCATCGGCGCGGGCGGCTCGGCGGGAATGGGCGACGCGGCCAACCTGCTCAAGCCGGCGCTCGCGAGAGGCGAGCTCCGCACCATCGCGGCCACCACCTGGGCCGAGTACAAGAAGTACTTCGAGAAGGACGCGGCGCTGGCGCGGCGCTTCCAGGTGGTGAAGGTGGAGGAGCCCGACGAGGAGAAGGCCCTGGTCATGATGCGGGGCGTGGCGCCCTTCCTGGAGAACCACCACAAGGTCATGATCACGGACGAGGCCCTTGAGAGCACGGTGCGGCTGTCCCACCGCTACATATCCGGCAGGCAGCTGCCGGACAAGGCCGTGAGCGTTCTGGACACCGCCTGCGCCCGGGTGGCCATCGGGCTCACCACGAGCCCGGGCGCCGTGGAGGAGGCGACGCGCCGCATCAACCACATAAAGAGCGAGCTCAAGGCCCTGGAGAAGGAGACCATGGTGGGCATCGACCATGGGGAAAAGATCAAGGCCCTGGAAAAGGATCTCAAGGATACCCAGAAGCGGTTGGATGCACTGGACAAGAAGTGGAAGGCCGAGCTCGAGGTGGCCACCAGGATCCTGGATACCCGGAGCGTGATCCACGATCTCCACGAGAAGGACCCAAGGAGCAAGGACCTTGCGAAGAAGCAGAAGGAGCTCAAGGACCTCGAAAAGCAGCTGGCCAAGGTCCAGGGAGACGAACCCCTGGTGTCCGTGGCCGTAACCGGCCAGACAATCTCCGAGGTGATCTCCGGCTGGACCGGCATCCCGGTCGGGCGCATGATGGCGGACGAGATCGCCACCGTGCTCAACATGGAGAACCTGCTCAAGGAGCGCATCATCGGCCAGGATCACGCCCTGAAGGCCGTGGCCCAGATGATCCAGACCGCACACGCCGGCATAGAGGACCCATCGAAACCCACCGCGGTCTTCATGTTCGTGGGTACGAGCGGCGTGGGCAAGACCGAGACCGCGCTCGCACTGTCCGAGCTGCTCTACGGCGGCGAGGAGAACGTGATCACCATCAACATGTCCGAGTACCAGGAGGCCCACACGGTCTCGAGCCTCAAGGGCTCGCCCCCGGGTTACGTGGGCTACGGCGAGGGCGGCGTGCTCACCGAGGCGGTGAGGCGCAGGCCCTACAGCGTGGTGCTGCTCGACGAGGTGGAGAAGGCCCACCCGGACGTTCTGGAGCTCTTCTACCAGGTTTTCGACAAGGGCAGGATGGAGGACGGGGAGGGCCGAGAGATCGACTTCCGCAACACGCTCATCATCCTCACCTCGAACACGGGCACGGACACCATCATGAAGGCCTGCGCGGACGAGGAGACGAGGCCGGAGCCGGAGGCGCTTGTGGAGCTGATCAGGCCGGAACTGGTGAAGGTCTTCAAGCCGGCGTTCCTGGGCAGGCTCAAGGTGGTGCCCTTCTACCCCATCACGGACGAGATCATGAGGCTCATCACCAGGCTCAAGCTGAACCGCATCAGGAAGCGCATGATGGCGAACAGCAAGGTCGCCTTCGAGTTCGGCGACGAGATCGTGGACGCCATCGCCGGGCGGTGCACCGAGGTGGACAGCGGCGCGCGGAACGTGGACCACATCCTCACGAACACGCTCCTGCCCGACATGTCGAAGGAGATCCTCACCCGCATGGCGAAAGGCGAGGAGATCAGGTCCGTGAAGGTGGCCCTCGACGGGACAGGGTTCAAGTTCAGTATCATCTGAGAGAAGGCTTCATCAGGGAGGAGTCGATGCATTTCCTGAATCCCTTCATCTTTGAAAATGCTGTCATTCGCGGCGCTTTGAGCCACCGCAGCAAGGAGCTCAAGCTGTTCATCGATGCCATGAAGGACTATTGGAGCAACCAGACACCCCAGAAAATACGGATTGTGTACGATCGCTTCCTCGACTGGAAGATCAAGGATCCGAAGGAATTCAAGGACCGCGGGAAGCCCATAGAATTTTCCCTCCAGAAGGAGTTCGATGAGGAGTATGCGAGATGGGGAATGACCTATCTCGGGACGGACCCTCAGGCGGCCCAGCCGTTCCTGGCTGATCAGGGCAGACAACCGCTCAGCCCCAACCATGTCAGTCCGTTTTACTACTATCACGCGGCCCAGTACGATAATCTTGTCGGCAAGAATGGCATTGTCAGGAAAGGACTGCAGCCATCCCATGGCGGACGGGGTGGCGCGGGAGATGCACTTGGGGGCAAGGCCGGGGCACGGTTCAATGCCCGGTCGGTGGGCGTAGTCCACGGATCACCGGATAGTCATACCGCTGTCTTCTATGCGTTGCTCAAGGACAAGACGGATCTCGAGAAGTTCGGCAAGATGTCCCTCATCCTGCGCTTCCCCAAGGGTGTAGTGCCGGCGGCACAGGTGGAAAGAGATCCGGATGATCCAAGAAACTGCTGGAGGATCAGGATACCCATACAGCAGCGCCACATCGAAGCGCTGACGACCGAGGGATGGGTTCCGGTCCAGGATCTGACGGCGCTCGAGGAGGTCTTCGGATGAAAAGGTCACGGGTTTTCCCCCTTGACCTGCATGGGTGCCGTCATGACACGCATGGAGAGGGGAGGGCATGAAGAAACCCATATCGTTCGGTTCCCTGGGCGTGGAGCTGGTCTCGTCCATGGATGGTGCGCGGGCCCGTCCAGCGCAGGACGCCCCGTTCCGGATCTGCATTCTGGGCGATTTCAGCGGCCGGACGTCCCGGGGGGTCGTCGAACCCCTGGGGGGACGCGCGCCTGTCCCCGTGGACCGGGACACCGTGGACGAGGTGCTTGCGCGGATGAAGGTGCGTCTGAGGCTCGAATCTGGGGGCGAAGGCCTCAACGTGAGCTTTGGAGGGCTCGACGACTTTCACCCGGATCACCTGTTCAGGAGAATCGGGGTCTTCAAGGCCCTCAGGGACGTGAGAGACCGGCTCCAGGACACCAGGACCTTCCAGTCCGCCCTGAAGGCGCTGCAGGGGATCACCGGAGAAGCGGGGCAGGCCGTCGTGCAGGACCGTGAACCTCGGCCGTCTCCGTCCGGCAGCCTGCTGGATCTCATGGTGGGCGAGGCATCGGCCGGGGGCGGAAAGGAAGGGGTCGGGGGCCCGGACATGGACGCCTTCCTCGCCGCCGTGGTCAGGCCCCACCTCGTGGCCCGGGAAGACCCGGAGCAGGCCCGGCTCACCGCTGTCCTGGACAGGACCGTCTCGGACCTCATGGCCGAGGTCATGCACCACCCGTCGTTCCAGACCCTGGAGGCGTCCTGGCGCGGCGTGCAGTTCCTCTGCTCCCGCATCGAGACGGACGAGACCCTGCAGATCTGCCTCCTCGACGTCTCTGCCCGGGAGCTCGCCTCCGACCTCGCCGCACACGAGGACCTGAGCCGTACCGGCGTGTACCACCTGCTCGTGGAGGATGCCAGGGACAAGCCATGGGCCGTCCTCATCGGAGACTATGGCTTCGGGCACCAGGATGCATCCACCCTGGGCAGCATGGCCAGGGTTGCCGCCGCCGCCGGCGCGCCCTTCATCGCCCGGGCCCAGCCGTGCCTGGTGGGGTGTACGTCCCTGGAGGGCAACCCGTACCCTGCCTCCTGGAAGAGCTTCCCCGATCCCGAGACGCTCGCCGCATGGGAGAACCTCAGGCACCTGAAGGAGGCGCCGTATCTCGGGCTCGTCATGCCGCGGTTTCTCCTGCGCCTGCCGTTCGGCCGAGAGACGGATGCTGCCGAGGCCTTCGACTTCGAGGAGATAACGGGACCCCCTATACACGAACACTACCTGTGGGGGAACCCCGCCTATGCCTGCGCGTACCTCCTGGCACGGTCCTTCGTGCTCGACGGGTGGGACATGCATCCCGGATCGGTCCTCGAGGTGGACAGCCTGCCCCTGCACGTGTACCAGGCGCAGGGTTCCTCCGAGCTCAAACCCTGCGCCGAGATTGCGCTTACCGAGGAAGCCGCGGATGCCATCATGGATGCGGGCATCATGCCGCTTGCCACCATAAGGGGCACGGACACGGCCCGGCTCGTGCGGTTCCAGTCGCTGGCGGATCCCGCCACGGCCCTTGCGGGCAGGTGGGGCCCGCACTAGGAGGAGGCCCCATGGATCTGGAGGGCCGTATCCTGCTTGCGTTCGCTCTCATCGCAGGGTTCGTGGCAGTAGCACCCGCACATGCCGTGGACGATCAGGCCCTGTTCGGCCACAAGGCCGGCATCTGGGAGATGGCACCTGAGGGGACCCTGTCCCGATGGGTCGTGATCCACAACCTCGCCGAGGCCAGGACCTCCGGTGTCTTTCACATCGAGGTCATCGGACGGGAACGGTCAGGACCCGTCTGGGACGTCAAGCGCATCCGTGCCCACATGGCCGTCACGAAAGAGGCCCTGAAGAGGAGCGTTGTGAAGCCGCTTAAGGGAGGCGCCGTGTACCCGGAATCCTATGACGACGCCTACGCGCAGTGGAAGAGGGATGCCGATGGCGGCCGGATGGTGGTCTGCGAGAGCTCTGTCCTTGAGTGTATCACAACTGGGCCGTCGCAACAGGGACGATGAATGCGCTGCGAGCGGTGCGGACTCCGGGAGGCCTGCTGCATCGTCACCAGTTGCAACGGCGTCGAGTGCTACGAACTACACCTCTGCCTCGAGTGCAGGGACAGGGCGGAACCGACCCCCTCTGCACAGGACCAGCGATCCCTGGTGGCCCCGGCCATGGAAGATGCGCGGGCTCATGGCCTGACGGAAGATGATATCGCACGCGCCCTGGTGATCGACCCCGGGGAAATCAGGAGGATCATGGAGGGACAGGGCGTGTCAAACCCTGCCGCGTGGGAGCGGATCAGGGCGCACCTGGTGATCCCTGAATAGTCAGGCCACGGTCTTTCCACAGCATGCAATGAACGAACAGCACACCCCCTTCAACCTCGACCATCCCCTCGACGTGGACCTCCTGCGGAAGACCCTCGTGGAAAGGGGCTACGTCCAGAGCGCCCTCGCCGAGACCATGAACCTCGATGCACCGGAGGGGCCGCTGGCCAGAAAGGCCGACGTCTATGCAATCCTCAGACGCACGGAGAAGCCCTCGCCCTACAACACCCTGGTCAGGCTCTTCATTCTCGGCAAAGTCATGCCAGAGGATGAGGTCAGGGAGGCACTGGAATCGGTTGTGCTCGAGGATCTCCTGGCAGTGGGCCTCCTCAGGAAAGAGGGCGGTGGCATCCGGGCCGAGGCGGCACTGCTGGCGTACGAGGACCTCTACCTCCTCTGCGATTTCCTGCCCCAGGTCATGGGTGAAGAGGCGCCGGACGATTTCGTGCTCGGCGTCGGTCCATCCACCATCGCCCTGGCCAACATGACCGTGAGGAAAAAGGTCCGGAACGTCCTCGATCTGGGCGCAGGCGCGGGGTTCCAGTCCATCAGGGCATCCTGCCACGCCGAGCGTGTCACGGCAACGGACATCAATGCCCGGGCCCTGAACTTCGGGGCCCTGAACGCCCGACTCAGCGGCAGGGCCAACATCGAGTTCGTCCAGGGAAGCCTCTACGACCCGGTCAGGGGGCGCGCCTTTGACCTCATCGTCTGCAACCCGCCCTTTGTCATATCGCCCAAGGGGCGCTACCAGTACCGCGACAGCGGCATGGAGGGCGATACGCTCTGCGAGCGCATCATACGGGGAGCCCCCGGGCTCCTCGCCGAGGGGGGGTTCTGCACGGTGCTGGTCAACTGGCACCACAGGGACGAGAGCGACTGGGCCGCACGGCCGCTGTCCTGGCTCGATTCGAGCGGGTGCGACATCATGCTGGTCTGCTCGGAGACCGAGGACCCCATCGCCTATGCATCGTCATGGCTCGCGCGGGATGCCGCCGTGGAGCAGGAACGCTTCCCCGAGACCCTGGACCGGTGGCTTGCGTACTACGAAGACCTCGGCATCGGCAAGATAAGCTTCGGCGCAGTGATCATCAGGCGCAGGACCTGCACAGGGAACTGGGTGTTCACGGACCGCGCACCCGAGTACCGTGCCCAGGGGCCCTGCAGCGACCAGATCCTGCGGATCTTCGCCGCCCAGGACATCCTCCAGAAGGGCATGGACGTGCTCTCCCTGCGGTTCCTCCTCACCCCGGACCACGAGCTCGTGCAGACCCTGCAGGCCGAGGAGGGGATCTGGAAGGTCAGCAATGCCCGGATCAGGCAGGTCAAGGGTTTCCCGTTCACCGGGAACGTGGACAAGCTCATGGCCACCATGCTTGCGGGCTGCAACGGGGAGCGGACCCTCGACGAGCTGATACGAGACCTCGCAGTCGGCCTGCACATGGACCCGGACAGGATCGTGAAGCCGTGTGTCGAGGTCATGTGCATGCTCATGCAGAAGGGATTCCTGACGGTGGTGCATGATGAGGGCGGGACAACGGGTGCAGGGGCGTGAGACGGACGCTAACCGCGGCACTCCCCGCCTCCTGCGGGCAGGAGGAACCCCCGCTCCATGAGCGACCGGACAATATTCATGAGAGCCTGGATCACGGCATCGGAAGGGGCGTCCATGCCCGGGACGCTGTCCTGCAGGACCTGCCCGAGGGTCCTGGTGCCGTTGCAGGCGATGAGGAAGTTTGCCATCACGGGGTCGATGGCGCCGGTGTACGGAAGGCCGCAGACCAGGCTCAGCGACAGCGACGTATCCTTCCAGCCTTCCTCGGCGGGCGCGCAGATCCGCTCGAGCCTGGCATCCGGGGAGAGGATAAGCCGGGTCTCGAGCAGGTCGGCGTCGCTCGCGGACTCCAGGACGTCCCGCAGGGCAAAGCCCCTGAGGATGTCATCCCCGCAGGGGCCCAGCATCTTTTTCGGGGCGTCGTCCGCTCGGTACCAGGGATGGCCATCCGTCCGGCGTCGCATGGTGATGATGCCGGAGCCGACCGAGGAGATGCCCAGGTGGTCGTAGTAGCGCATCCACTGCTCGAAGCGTTCCTGAGGGATCCCCTGCGGGTCCCGGGATTTCTGGCGTATCCAGGTGGAGGCGTACGTGACGATGTCGCGCGACTGGGACCGCATGACCCAGGCATCGCAGCCGCTGCCCTCGACCCAGTTCTTCAGTCCCTCTCCCCAGTCACGGTCGTCGTATTCGGCCCAGTTGCACAGGATCTGGCAGAACCCGCCCTCTGCGAGGAAGGAGGGCGCCTCCCGGACGATCCTCCTGCACAGCGCGTCGCCCTCCATGCCGCCGTCGCAGTAGGTGAAGAGGGTTTCCGGCGAGATGACAAAGGGCGGGTTGCAGACGATGAGGTCAAAGGCGAGGCCGCTTACCGGCTCGAAGAGGTCGCCCTGGCGGAACTCCACGGCGGCGGCATCGTTGAGCGCCGCGTTGAACCGGGCATAGGCGAGGGCCCGCGCGTTGATGTCCGTGGCCACGATCTTTTCGCTGTGCCGTGCTGCACACAGTGCCTGGAAACCGCACCCGGTGCCCAGGTCCAGGGTGAGGCGCGAAGGACTGCGGATCGTGAGGTTGGCCAGGGTGATCGTGCTGGCCCCAATGCCCATGACGAAGTCTGTGGAGCCCTCCCTGCCGTACGCGCCGATGAGGTCGAAGGCGAGGAGGAAATCGCCGTACGGCAGGATCTTCACTGCCGGTCGCACCCGATCCCCGTCGACGATGACGAGGCCCGCCTCGATCCAGTCAGGGGTGGGCAGGGGGGCTGCCGCCTCGCTCACGGCGTCCTTGTCGCACGGCGCCTCCACGAGGAACAGGCGGATCAGGGTATCCAGGGCGTCCCCGCTGGCGGTGCGGTGGAGGAGGATCGGGATGTCGCTGCTTCTCAGCGAGGGAAAGTCGCCGGCTCCGAGCCTCTCGAGGATGCCTGTTCTCGTATAGCCTGCCTGGAGGAAGGCCTTTCTGATTCCTGCCATCTTCCCGCCGCTCAGCACCTTCATGGGAGTGTTGTAACGGACTTTGCGCGTATTGTCCAAGGAGAACGACAGTGATGGTGCACATACCGCCTAATGAGGATCAGCCATGCAGCTGGTGAACCACACGCCGTTCCCGGCCATGATATTCCGGGGCGGCATTGAAGGGAACAGGCTCTTCGGCGCGGTGATCTGCCGGGTGACCTACGACATTGTAGGAACCGAGCTGAAGGTGTCCGCCGAGCAGACGTGGAAGGTCTCCCCGCCGCCCTGGGAGTGCGAGTACGGCCCCATGGACTCGGACGAGGTGTTCTACCGGGGAGGGGTGGATCTTTTCGCCTTCGGCTCGGCCCGGCCCGAGCGCGGAGAGGTCACCAGCATGGATGTGACCGTGGAGCTCGGTGATACCTTCCGGACCTCGCTCAAGGTTTTCGGACCCAGGCTCTGGAGGAAGGAGTCGCGGGGACTCGTGCCGAGCCCGCCGTACCCCTTCCGGGAGATCCCGCTCACCCTGGCGTATGCCTACGGCGGCAAGGACGACTGGGACGGCCTGCCCGTGCCGTTCCCAGCGAACCCGGCAGGCAAGGGGTTCTACCTGGAGGAAGCCAATGCCGTTGGCAGGGAGCTGCCGAACATCGAAGACCCGAAGAACCTCATCCGCCGATGGGACGACCGGCCCGATCCCGTGGGCATCACCCCCTGCGGCATGGCCTTCGGGCCCCGGCTGCAGCGCTCGGTGGTCTTTGACGAGAAGACCGGTGACCTTCTCGAACTGAGGCCCACCCTGTTCAATGCCGCCTTTCCGGACATGGTGGCCCCGTCCGCAAAGGCGGGCGACAGGATGCGGATCACCGGCATGAGCGCTGCAGGCCCCGTTGAGTTTGCCCTGCCATCCTCGGGGCTCATGGTGAAACTGGGCTTCGGGAAGGACATCGTTTTCCGGGAACCCGCCGTTGACCAGATCGGGGTCGAGGTGGACAGGAGAAGGGCCTTCATCACCTACCGCTACCCGTTCCGCTACGTGCTCGTGCCACTGGTGAGGCGCTCGTGCGAGCTCTTTGCAGAGGGGTAGACACATCGAGAGGGAGAAGAGATGTTGTGCGCGGTATTGAAACACTGGCACCCGGTCATGGGCGTGGACTTCCACATCCCCTGGCCGCCCGGGTCGCCGGCTCCGGCTCCTGCTCCGGCGCCTTACAAGACTGCTTCCATCATGGCGGGCACAGGCCTTACCTCGAAAATGGCCACCACCCATAACCAGCAGGGCTTCGGTCTGACCATGCAGGTGCCCACCGACGTGGGCCCCATGATCCCGCATATGGGTCCGCCTTCCCAAACCCTGCCCATCGATATCGCCTTCAGCTCGTCGAAGTCATATTTCGGTCCGACGAGCACAGAGAGCCAGAACGAGCGCATCGCGGCGGCTCTGGCAGGCCACCTGAACCCGAACCTCGACTGCGGCATCCCCATCCCCACACCCACCGGCATGGTCCTTGCCCTGACCACGGTGTACACCAACATGACCCTCGCGGACGTCATGTTCGGATTCAATGCCATGGCCATCGACTTCTGCGTGCAGTCCATCCTCAATGCCCTGGGCAACCAGATGGGCAATGCCATGGGACCGTATCTCGGGTACATGTTCGGACGGTTCGCACCCCGGGTCATGAGCAAGGCCGCTGCCAAGGCCTTGCTCAGGAGCCAGGGCGGTGTGCCGGGGAACATGATCAACCAGGCGGCCAGGAACCTGGCCCGGTCACGGAATCAGGCCGCTGCGGATTTCTTCACCGCACTCCCCGCACGGACGGGGAACGCGGCGAATGCCATCATCGGGTTCTTCGGGGGAGGACCCATGGGCGCCGACGCCGGAACCCTGGGGGTGTCGACCCCCGGCGGCGCCTTGGGAGATGCGGCCCAGAAATACCTGAACGGACAGGGCCCCGAGAATCACGGGGGCGGCGGATAGACCGGATACTGCCGGAGGGAGGGACGAACCATGCCAGTGCAGACCACACCGTCAAAGACGCTCATGCAGTTTTCCGGCAGAGATCCTGAGGGCAGAAGCATCCTGGCGGTCCTCCTCAAGATCACGTACGGCATCATGCCGGACGGCCGGTGCGAACCGTCGCCCGGCCAGGTACCCCTGGTGACGGCACCCGAGCCCCATCCAGAGATAAAGGGCCTCCTGGTCCGGGACATAGATATCTTTCCGTTCAAGCCGGCCACGGACGTCGTGATCAAGGGACATGCCTATGGGAAAGGCAGGACCATCTTCGATGCAGGCGTGCGCGTGCACAGAAACGAGAAGCGGATCCTCGTCATCGGGAACAGGCGCTGCACCCTCAGGCCGGGAAAGGGCATCGTGTTCTCCGATCCCGAGTTCGTGGACAAGGTGCCGCTCGCGTACACCCATGCGTACGGGGGACGAGACCGAACGGCAGAGGGGAAGTACGGGAACCCTTTCTTGGAACTGCACCCGAACGTGGATAAGAGGTACTGCGACCTGGACATGGCGAGTCCGTTCCTCTACCCGCGCAACCCCTGCGGCAGGGGGTATCTCATCGAAATGGAGAAAGAGGCCGTTGAGGCCACGGAGCTTCCGAACCTCGAGGATCCGCAGGACCCCCTCACCCCTGAGCGGCTCGCCGTGTTCGACCACCAGCAGTGGATCCGCATGCCGCTGCCCCAGGCCACGGACTGGTATGACTACGGCTGGTTCCCCCGCGTTTCCTACGCGGGGATCGTACCCTACTTCGAACCTCAGAGCGCAGTGCCGGCCGAGGTCCGGCGTGGTCTGGCACCGGAGTGGATCACCGCCGAGCGTGCCCCGGACGCCAGGGGCGCGTTTCTCATGACCAACGGCGCCTCGCCGGGGCTGACCGTGCCGTACCTGAGGGGGGGGGAGGAGGTCCTGCTCGGTAACATGCACCCGAAGATGGAGACACTCCGCATCAAGCTCCCACCCAAGGCTCCCCGGCTCTGGACGGACGGCAGGAAGGGAAGGATGAACCCCACCGAACCGGTCATGCACACCGTGCTCATCGAACCGGACGAGGACCGACTGAGCATTCTCTGGCGGGGATCGGCGCCGGCGCTGCGCCCCTACCTGCCGGACGAGCTCGATGCCATGCCGCTGCGGGCCGAGTGGCCGTGACCGGAAGACCCTGAAGAAACCGCTGCGGCTGAACGAAAGAGGATAGACCGTACAGAAGGAGACAGGCCATGACACTGACACAGGAAAACCGTCTTCTCTCCATCACTACCCCGCTGGGCGAGAACGTGCTCATGCTCACCGGGTTCACGGGATCTGAAGGGATCTCCCAGCCCTTCAGCTTCGAGCTGACGCTGGCATCCGAGGACACGAACATCAACCCCCGCGACATCATCGGCCAGGGCGTCACGATATGCCTCGGCATGGCGGACGACGAGCGAAGGTACATCAACGGCATCATCTGCCGCTTCTCCCAGGAGCGCCTCGGCGAGGGGTCCGACCAGGAGCAGTACCTGCACATTGCCACGTACTCCGCCACCATGGTGCCCTGGTTCTGGCTGCTCACCCGTACCGTGAACTCCCGGATCTTCCAGGAAAAGACCGTGCAGCAGATCATAGAGCAGATCTTTGCTGACAGGGAGTTCGCGGACTACGAGTTCCGGCTCTCAGGTTCCTACGAGCCCAAGGAGTACTGCGTGCAGTACCACGAGAGCGACTTCAACTTCATCTCCCGGCTCCTGGAGCAGGAGGGTATCTTCTACTTCTTCGAGCACGAGGACGGCCGTCACGTGCTGGTGCTGGCCGACTCGGCCGACGTCCACCAGGACTGCCCCCACCAGGACAGGGTCCGCTGCCAGCTCACCGGCGAGACCACGCTCGAGACCGAGGACGTGATCAAGAACATCGGGTGGGGGGAGGAGATACGGTTCGGCAAGTACACCATCAAGGACTTCAACTTCCTCATGCCGCTCACCGACCTCAGGTGGGAGGTGCCCACGAGCATTACCGTGGGTCAGGGCGAACGAGAGCTGTACGACTACCCCGGCGAGTACCTCACCGTGTCCGAGGGCGAGCGGTACGCCAACCTCCGCATGCAGGCCGAGGAGGCCCAGATCACGGTGCTCTCCGGCACGAGCAACTGCCGCGCGTTCATCAGCGGTTTCCGTTTCACCCTGGCAGAGTACCACCGCGACGACATGAACGACCGCCCCTATGTGCTCACCGCGCTGAACCACGCCGCCAGCGAGCCCATTTCGGGCAGCGGCGGCGACACCGAGGCATCATACACGAACACCTTCGTGTGCATACCGCACAGCATCCCGTTCAGGCCGCCGCTGCTCACTCCCAAGCCCGTCATCGTGGGGGTACAGACCGCCCTGGTCACCGGACCCGAGGGCGAGGAGATCTACACCGATGAGCACGCCCGGGTGAAGGTGCAGTTCCACTGGGACCGGGAGGGCCAGTACGACGAGAACACCACGTGCTTCATCCGGGTCGGGCAGATCTGGGCGGGCATGGGGTGGGGCGCCGTGTGGCTCCCGCGGATCGGCCAGGAGGTCATCGTGAGCTTCATCGAGGGCGATCCTGACCGGCCGATCATCATCGGCAGCGTGTACAACGGCACCCATACCCCGCCGTACACCCTGCCCGACGAGAAGACCAAGAGCACCATCAAATCGGAGTCGAGCATAGGCGGGGGCGGATTCAACGAGATCCGCTTCGAGGACAAGAAGGGCGAGGAGGAGGTGTTCATCCACGCCCAGAAGGACCACAACATCGTGGTGGGAAACAACCGGAGCGCCACGGTGGGCGCCAACGACTCGGTGGGTGTGGGCGGCGACCGGAGCCTGAACGTGTCTGGCAACGAGACCATCGAGGTGACGGGCAGCTGCACCCGGACCATCCATGGAGGCGAGACCCTCCGGGTGGAGCAGGGAAGAAACGTGGCCGTGACGGACGGAGAGGCCCAGAACATCCAGGGCGGCAGGGGCGTGGAGATCGATGGCGATGACCGCCTGACGGTCTCCGCACTGCGTCAGTGCGAAATCGGCGGTGACGACAACACCAGGGTCACCGGGTGCAAGAACACCGTTGTGGAGACCGATTTCAACGAGCAGGCCATCGGGAACAGGTTCATACGGACTGACACAAACCTGAACCTGAAGACCCTGGGCGTCATGGACGCATCGGCGGATCAGGTCATCATTACAGGAACCTCTTCGATCCAGATAAGCTGCGGGGCGGGCACCATCACCATGGCGCCGAGCGGGACGATAACCCTGGATGCGGGCGGTTCGTCCATACTCATCGCGCCGAGCGGAATAACCCTCGAAACGGCCGGCATACTCCAGTTGAGAGGCACGCTGATCCAGAACAACTGCTGAAGGAGCGACAGGACATGGAAGACCATATCACAACGACTGCGGTCCAGGTGGTGGATCTCCGGGGAGACCGACACCTCCTCATCGACCAGGGCCCTCAGGAGGACCGCCTCGTGATCACGGGTGCGGACAACAGGGTGAGCCTCACCATCACCGTCACAGATCAGGGTCCGGTGCTGCACCTGGAGGGCACGGGCCTCATGATCAGGACCGACGGGGACCTGGCCATCAATGCGAAGAGCCTGGCCATCCACGGCCGCGACGGCATCGCTCTCACCAGCGGGGGCGACGCACACATCTGCGTTGATGGCGATCTGACCACCCGGGCGCGCATCCAGAACATCACGGCGGAGCTCGGGAACGTGAACGTCCAGGCCAACGACGACGTGAAGATAGACGGCGAGCGGATCCTGATGAACTGCTAGAGACGCAGATGTATTATTTCTTGAAGATGTCGAAGATGGATTTCGTAGGTTTCGCCTTTTTCGAAGGTTCGCTCTGCGCGGGTCTCGACGGCCTCGGCTCCTCTTCGGCCGGGGCCTGCTCGCATTCGGCGAGCCTTCCTTCGCCCAGGAACCGCAGGCACGGTCCCCCGGGGGCGAGCGAGATGATATCCTGCGCCCTGAGCGGTGCCTCGAAGCCGATGGGCTTCCCGCCGATGGTGATGAGGTTCCTGCCTGTGAGGTCCTTGATCCAGTACATGTCCTGGCTGAAGAAGATCTGGGCGTGCGCGTCGGCGATGGCAGTGTCGCTGAGCACGAAGTCGGCGCCCGCTTTCGACCCGATGACGATGGGCAGCTCCTTGTACGACTTCAGCATGGGCCCGAACTGGACCATGAGCGGGGCCTGCACCTTCTGGACCTGCTGCCGGGCAGCGGCGGCGGGCCTGGGAGGAACCTGCGCGGGGGCCGCGGGCTGCTGGGGGGCGGGTCTGGAAGCCGCAGGGGCAGGAGGGACGACCGGTTCCGACCGGGCGGGCCTCGCCGGAGCAGTCTGCTCCGCGGGCGCTCCGGGCTTTGGGGCAGGTGTCGCAGGAGGCCCGGCATGAGGGGGCTCCGGTGCGGCCGGCCCAGGAGCGGGCTCCTTCATGACGGCATCCGTGATCTTTGCCAGGAAACTCACCTTGGGGCCGCCCTCGGTGAACATGATCACGTCGCCGTCCTTGAGGAAGGCCTCGGTGACGCGCTTGCCGTTGACGAAGGTGCCGTTGGTGCTGCGGTCAGTTACCTTGTAGCGGTTGCCCTCCCGCACGAGCTCGGCATGGGTGCGGGAAATGGTGGTGAGGTCCGTGGGGAACTGCACGCTGCACGACGGGTGCCTGCCGATGGTGATCTTCTCCTCGGTGAATTCCTGGATCTGGCCCATGAGCGGGCCCTGGATGTGCACAAGCTGGACGAGGATGACCGGCAGTTCCTTCATACGTCTGGAGAAATTACAGGCTCGGGCAGGATGTGTCAAGGGGATAGGACGACGAGGCGGAGGTGGCCTGATGTACGTCACTGCTGAAGAATTCCTGGACATGCTTTACATCATCAGGGAGCGGTACCGGAACTCGCACCTGAACCTGGACGACCCGGAGGTCATGCACACCCTCCTCCTGAGGGAATTCCCCGAGGTGGAAGGAGTTATCCCTCCGCCGTCCTACCAGACCATCCGGGAACGGTACATACCCGAGGAGTGGCGGATGCTGATCCCTGAGTCCAGGCGCGGGGATGCCACCTTGACGGCGGGTACCCCCCAGGACCGTTTTGCCACCACGGACCCGGTGGCGGCCTGGTGCCGTCAGGTGATCTCCGACCTCGACGCCCTGCGGACCGATGCGATCGCCGCCATGACCTACGTGGTGGACCGCAGTGCCGGCATGGACTCCCGGACCGCCATGGACCGGGCCAGGGCCACGGGACACGTCTCCCAGCTGATGATCATCTCCAACCGGAGGGGCTGGATCGCCACGCACCGGGCGGTGTCGGGCACGTCAGGCCAGCCGCGGGATGTCCGGGAGACGCGCGTAGTACAACATATGGAACGCGAGTTGTTAGCGCGGGAAGCTGTCGGCCGGAGGCCGGTATCCGCCCGCCGGGACCCGCCGCTGACCCTGCAGCCGGTGTCCGTCGCGGCACGGCCGGGTCACCCGGCCCGTGCACGGGGAGCCCCGGCCATACCGCGCACCAGCGGTCCGGTGCGTCCCGCTCCGCCTCCGACCCTGACCCCTCGGGTGAGGCCACCTGCCCCTTCCGCAACATCGGCCTCGCCGGCACGCACGCGGGAGAGGCTCCGCAGGGAGGCCGCCCAGGCGGGCAGCCCCGGCAGCCCGCGCAGGCGGTAGAGGACCGCACGAAAGAAACCGGGACCCGGATGGTGGACGAAGACAGAGGTTCGCCCGTGACAACCCCCTGCCCCGTGCGGGTGGAGGTGAAGAAGGGAAAAACCGCCGAGGCCGAGAAGCGCTTCGAGACGACCTTCCTGGTGGGCCGGGGAAGCAGCTGCGACCTGAGGATCGAGGACGACTGCATCAGCCGCACCCACCTCCAGGTGGTCCTTGACGGAGGGCAGTGGCTCCTCAGGGACCTGGGGAGCACCAACGGCACCTTCGTGAACGGCGAGCGGGTCACCGAGGTGGTGCTGCCGGACAGCGCCCGGATCGAGCTCGGACAAGGCGGGCCGCTGCTGGAGCTCACCATCGAGCGGCCGGCTCCGCCCATGGTGGAGGAAGCACCGGAAGCACCCCCCGGGTTCGCCTCCGAGACCCAGATCATCAGGCACTACTTCGAGAAGAAGGACGCCGGGGAGGCGGGCGAGCAGACCCTCATGTTCCGGCGGGCCTTCGAACGGGCGCACAGGAAGAAATCGAAGAAGTACCTGTATGTCATCGGCGCGGTGCTCGGCGCGGCAGTTCTCGTCGCAGGGATCACGAGCGCGGTCATCTACCATCAGAAGCAGGTCATCGCGCGCCAGAATGCCAAGCTCGAGGCCATGCGGGGGACGGCGGAGAAGATCTTCTACGCCATGAAGGCCCTGGAGATCCAGATCGGGCAGCTCGAGGACATCGTCCTGCTGAACGCCGACAGCGCGCAGGTCGAGGACCTGCTCGAAAAGCGGAGGCAGCTGGGCGAGCTGTCCAGGCAGTACGACAACTTCGTCTCCGAGATCGGGGTGTACAAGAAGGCGCCCCTGGAGAAGCAGGTCATCTTCCGGATGGCCCGCACCTTCGGCGAGTGCGACGTGAACGTGCCGGAGGGGTTCGTGAACGAGGTGATGCGCTACATCGCCATGTGGAAGTCCACTGGAAGACTGCAGACCGCCGTCGAAAGGGCGCAGACCTACGGGTACATCGCCATGATCGAAAAGGCCCTTGAAGAGAACAACCTGCCCAGGCAGTTCCTCTTCCTGGCGCTGAGGGAGAGCGAGTTTCTGCCGAATGCGGTGGGCAGGGCCACCAGGTACGGCTATGCCAAGGGCATGTGGCAGTTCATCCCCGAGACCGCGGAGCACTACGGGCTGAAGATCGGCCCGAGGTACGAAGATCCGGTGTTCGACCCCTTCGACGAACGGTTTCATGCCGCCAAGGCGACCAGGGCCGCTGCCCGGTACCTCAGGGACATCAACAACACCGAGGCCCAGGCATCCGGGCTCCTGGTCATGGCCTCGTACAACTGGGGCGAGAACAACATCAGGGAGATCCTCCGGAGCATGCCCGAGAATCCCAGGGAGCGGAACTTCTGGTCGCTCATGAAGAAGGCCAGGATCCCGAAGGAGACCTATGACTATGTGTACTACATCTTCTCCGCAGCGGTGATCTGCGAGAACCCCCGGATGTTCGGCTTCGATTTCGACCCCATCTGAATGGAGTGAAAGTGTCCTGGCTGAGATGAAGTTCACAGGGATCTCCCTGGGAATGGTCCCGGGCGACCGTCCAGACAATGACGCAGGTTGAGATGAGAGGAAGGTCACGAGTATGAAGGTGGAGTACTACGGCGCGAGTGATGTGGGGTTGAAACGCACGAACAACGAGGACGCCTTTGCGACGCGGCCCGACCTGGGCTTCTGCGCCGTGGCCGACGGCATGGGAGGCGCTGCTGCGGGAGAGATCGCGAGCGGCATCTTCGTGGACACCTGCGTGGAGGTCTTCACCGATCAGGATGATGCGGCCGGCCTGGAGGAGAAGGTGAAGCGCTCCTTCACCCTGGCGAACACCCGGATGCTCCAGCATGTGGCAGCGCATCCCGACCATGCGGGAATGGGGTGCACCGCCGAAATACTCGCGGTCCGGGGAGACGAGGTGGTCATCGGCCACGTGGGCGACAGCCGCACCTATCGGCTCCGCACAGGCGAGCTCAAGCAGCTCACCGTGGACCACTCCCTGGTACAGGACCAGGTGAACAGGGGGATCATCAGCGCACAGGAGGCCCGCACCCATGCCATGCGCCATGTGATCCTCCGCGCCGTCGGGTCTAAGGACCACGTGGAGCTCGACATCCTCAGGGGCAGGTGCCAGCCGGGGGACATCTTCCTTTTGTGTTCGGACGGTCTGTCCGATATGATCGATGACAACAGGATCCTCCGATGCATGGCGCAAGGCCTCGCACTCAAGGACATGGCGGGCCGGCTCATCGATGACGCCAAGACGGCCGGGGGAAAGGACAACGTTACAGTGGTACTGGCGAGGATCGCATGACAACGGGCAACCGGCAATCCCCGAGCGGCCGCACGTCAGGAATCAGGACACTGGCCGTGCGGCTTCTGGTACCGGCGCTGTTCCTCATCCTGCTGGGAGCGCAGCTCGTCTCTGCCGCCGATGACGACCGGGAGAGGGTCTTCGACATCCCCCGGTACGAGGCCGAGCAGGTGATAACGGACTGGCTGGTCAAGGCAGGCTACTCGGTCACAGCCGAGAACCCGGCGGACAAGGTGGTGCTCAAGGCAATCAAGCAGAACGCGCCGTGGGAGATCACGCTGAAATACAATTCCCCGCTGGCCACGGTGGTGAAGTCCGGCGATACCCTCAAGGGCAGGGCCGATGCCCTGTGGAGCTTCCTCGGGGACTACCAGGACGGCACCTTCTCCGCCCGGGGGTTCCCGCCCCGGGAAGTGCCGGCCCAGGTGCAGCGCCGCAAGGGCTCGTCGGTGTGCATCCGGGCCGTGGTGAAGGGCCGGCCCATCCAGCTCTCCGGCTTCGTGGTGGACACCTCGGGACTGATCCTGTGCACCGCGCACATGCTGAAAGACCCCACGGAGATCACCATCATCCCACCTGCGGGCAGGAGTGTGGGGGGCGCCATCGTGAAGATCGACTTCAAGAAGGACCTGGCGCTCATCGACTGCTCCAGGGCCTTCGAAGACGCGGTGAGCCTGAACAACCACGATCCCGCGCCCGGATCGGGGATCAGGGTGTTCACCATCGGGTGCCCCAGGGGTTACGCGGGGACCGTGATATCCGGCGTGGTGAGCGGACCGCCGCGGCTCGTGGAGGGGCAGCCGCTCATCCAGGTGCGCATGGAGGTGGAGCCCGGGAGCAGCGGGAGCCCGGTGTTCGACGAGCAGGGGGACCTCGTGGGCGTGGTGCAGGGTAGGATGAAGTCCGACCACCGCTCGGGCCTGCTGGTGCCGCTCCAGACCGTCATCGCCTTCGTAAAGGAACGATAGCTCATGAACTACGGCCGCTACGAGATCGTCAAGGAACTGGGCAAGGGCTCCATGGGCGTGGTCTACCAGGCCCAGGACCCCCAGATCGGCAGGACCATCGCGCTCAAGGTGCTGAGGCCCGACCGGGTGAGCAGCGAGGACTTCGTGCAGCGCTTCCTCAAGGAGGCGCGCGCCATCGGCCGCATGTCGCACCAGAACATCGTCACTGTGTACGACGTGGGCCAGGACCAGTCCACGGTGTACATCGCCATGGAGTTCCTCGAGGGAGAGGCGCTCAACGCCTATGCCCGGGACAGGGCGCTCACCATGGAGCAGATCGCTGACATCGGCATCCAGGTGGCGGACAGCCTCGACTACGCCCACACCCGGGGCATCGTGCACCGCGACATCAAGCCGCAGAACATCATGGTGGCGCCCACGGGGGTGGTGAAGCTCACGGACTTCGGCATCGCCCACGTGGAGGACCCCGAGGCGAGCCACCAGACCCAGGCGGGGGAGATCCTGGGCACGCCCAACTACATGTCCCCCGAGCAGGTCATGGGGAAGAAGGTGGACGGCCGCTCCGACCTCTACTCCCTGGGCGTGATCCTCTACGAGCTGGCCACCGGGTCCCGCCCCTTCAAGGGAGAGAACCTGGCTGCCATCTTCCACGCCATCACCAGCGAGACCCCGGCACGGCCCGAGGCGCTGAACCCCGAGGTGCCCGAGGGACTGTCCGGCGTGATCCTCAGGTGCCTGGAGAAGAACCCGGAGAAGCGTTTCAGGACCGGCCACGAGCTGTCCGAGGCCCTGCGGGCCTTCCTCAGGACAGGCGAAGGGGTGAAAGGGGCCGGGGCCGGGAAAGAGAAGGGGCCCCTGGTCATGATCCTGGCCGCCCTGGCTGTCATCTGCGTCATTGCCGTGGTGGCTCTTTTCATGCTCACGGGAAAAAAGGAGCCGCCGGTGGACATGGGCAGCCTGCAGGTCAGCAGCGATCCCGCGGGCGCGCAGGTCTACGTGGACGGCAGCCTCAAGGGCACGGCCCCCACGACGCTGGACCTGCCCGTGGGGGGCCACGAGGTGCGCCTGAGCATGCCCGGGCACTACGAGTGGGAGGCCCGGGTGCAGGTGGAAAAGGAAGGCGGGGAACCCCTCACGGTGGAGCTGATACCGGTCGAGGACTGATCCTGCCAGGTGAGTTCTCACCCTTTTAGTTCTTTCAGGAAGTGCGCAACACAGGATCCATGCAGCGGGGGAGTATTTTTATGAGATTTCAAACGGTCTGGTTTCTTGTCATGATGCTGTGGCTTTCCTGGTGCGGGGGGTGCCGAACGCAGGGAGACGCCGGCACGGCAGTGCAGTACGATGTCCGGATCTCGGACGGTGTCATCGCGGACTATACCTACCAGGCGCTGGATAGGTGGATGGTGGACGACGGAGACGGGGTCCGGCGCATCCGGGAGCTGAACCCACCCCCTGCGGATAGGTACGGCAACGATGTGGAATGGTTTCATGCCTTGCGTCTGTGGATGAGGGAGACCTCCCGCCATGGTTCCGGGGCATTCAAGGTGAAGTTCTATCCGCCTCTCATGCTGGAGAAGATCAGGGGCGACAGGGACTATTCGGCCACCTGCGGCCCCTTCAGCGTGGCATATGCCGGGCTGCTGCTCTCGTACGATGTCCCGGTCCGGCTCGTACACGTCTACTCGTCCTCTCAGGGCAAGCCCTTGTCGTCCCACACGTTCACGGAGGTGTGGAGCGAACATCTGCAGAAATGGGTGGTCCAGGATGTGGACCTGAACATCTGCTGGGTTGATGATGAGGGCACTCCGATGAATGCCAGAGAGGTTCAGGAGGAGCTCGTTGCGGGGAAGGAGCCTGCCCGGTGGCGGATCACCCCCAGGAGGGATACGGAACGGCCCGAGCGGATCGATGTGATAGGCGGCGAGCTCTTCCACCGCCTGGTCATTGCCTTCCAGTCTAATTATTTCCACGCAGGGAACGAGCCGTATCTCGCCCACCAGAAGGGCTCTCTCTTCCACCTGGCAAGGGCCACGGAGAGTGAAGAGAACGATCCCGCGTGGAAGACCTACAAGGACAACCTGTCCATCAGGACAGTCCACGATGCAAAGCTCGTGTATGCCCCGGTCAATCAGATCGTGATAGGAATGACGGAGCAGCCCAAGGCGTATGACTTCACGCTCCGGAACAATATCCTGAATTTCGACCACTATGAGATGCGCACAGGCACGGGGTCCTGGGGGGTGCTCAAGGGCGATGGATTCAGCTGCAGGAAGAAAGACCTGGGACAGTCCCTGACCATCACGGTTCGAGGGGTGTCTGCACGCGGGCATGTGACGGGCCCGGCCTCTGTCCGCTTCACTGCCCGATGACCGACCCGGGGAGGACCTGCAGGCATTTGTGCCGTGGCGGTACCACCGGTGTGGTTGTTTTCTAAACCATGGAGAGGAGAAAGGAGAGGGTATGAAGGGCAAGATCGGATACATCGTTGCGGCGGTGGTGGCCGTCAGCCTGTGCTGGGGCGTGCCCCTGATTCCCCAGGCCCAGGCCAAGTCCATCACAGCCATCGAAGGGGTAGGCTATAACACGGCAGCGTCCCTTGCCGACAATCTCAAGCCGCTCGTCGGCAAGGACGTCATCGTCCACCTGCGGTCCGGGAAGACCCTGCAGGGCTATGTCAAGTCAGTGGGCAACGGCCTTGTCCACCTGGAAAAGCTCGCCGGAAGGGATTTCTACGATGCCCTGGTGCGCATCGAGGACATCAGTGCCATCGAGGTGAAGTTCCGGGACATGAAGTAAGGGAGAAACAGGTCAGAGGGAGTGCCATGGGTTTGTGCGCACGGGCACAGGGGTGACGGGATGCGTATGAAGACACTGGCTTCCCTGGTCAGGGGCGGCAAGGCCCTGGTGCTGCTCAGGCTCAAGCTGATGTTCACCACGTTCTACCGCGTGTGCTTCCTTGCCTGTCTGGCCGAAAGTGTCGTTCTGGAACGGCTGAACCGAGGCCCCGTTACTGATCGGGACCTCTTGGGAGGGCCCGGCGCGGACCCGTCGCTGAGCTCGGCCGCCCAGGCCTGGCTTCACCTGGGGGTCCGGCTGGGTGTCCTCAGGGAGGGCGCCTGCCGCGCCATCCGGGAGATGGGGCTGCAGGACCGGGTGGAGATCCTGGCGGGAGACGTGAGGGACTGCCACTCCTCCGAGCCCTTCGACATCCTGACGCTCTACAACAACATCTACTACTTCCCCGTCGAAGACCGCGTGACCGTGCTCGGGCAACTCCTCGGGCTCCTCAGGCCGGGAGGACGCATCGTCATCACCACGGGGTGCCTGGGCGGAAGCATCGAGTTCGAACTGGTGAACCTGATCCACTCAGGGACCCGCGGATGGGGGAGGCTCCCGGAAAGAGACGAGATGCTGCGCCAGATGGAAGATGCGGGCTTCGTACGGAGTGCGGTCGTGGAGCTGATCCCCGGCAACGGATACCATGCCTTCATCGGCCATCGGCCGGTGCCGGAATGAGGTGCAGGGCGTTCCAGGATACGGCGGCCCCGGCGCATGACCTTGATGCGTTCATCCTTGCGAACACCACGGTCGTCTCCCCGCCGTTGTGCCCGGAGATACGGCTCCGCCTGCTCAGTCCGGACGCCCCCATGAAGGACGCCGCCCCGCTCATGAACGGCGATCCCCACCTCTTCGCCTGGGAGGGCCCGAGGCCCTACTGGGCCTTCGCATGGGCGGCAGGGCAGGGTCTGGCACGGTTCATCCTGGACAACCCCGGATATGTCAGCGGCCATACGGTGGTCGACCTGGGCGCGGGATCAGGGACATGCGCCATCGCCGCTGCGATGGCGGGAGCGGTGTCCGTCACGGCGGCAGATATCGACCCTGTGGCCCTGTGCGCGGTGCGTTTGAACGCCCTGCTCAATGGGGTTGCCGTCAGGCCCGTTCAGGGAGACACACAAGACGGGATCCCGGGAGACTGGGGTATCATCATGGCTGCAGACGCATTCTATCACGGCCAGGACCACCGGTGGCTCCTGCGCGCCGCAGCTTCGGGGAAGACCGTGCTCATCGGTGACCCCTCGTGCCGGGGCTTCCCCAAGCACTGCTGCGAGGAACTAGCCGTGTACCGTGCAAGGACCGTCCCTGAACTGGAGGAGTGGACGGCCGATGTGCAGATCCTCCGGGTGCACCGGGATGCACTGCTGAAGGGAAAATGAGGGAAATGGTTTGAGAGGGAAGAGCATCTTGCCATCGGCGGGATATTCCTTAATACTAGAGACGGGAAATCAAGGAGGGAGGAAAACCATGAACTATATCAAACGCATTGCCCCATGCCTGGTGCTGGCCCTGGCGATGGCCGCGGTGGGAGCACCGCCGGTCCATGCCCTGAAAGCGGGACAGGCAGCGCCTGCCTTTTCGCTGAAAGACCTCTCGGGAAAGACGCACGATCTGGCCGCCATGAAGGCCAGCCCCATGCTGGTGCTCTACTTTTTCGACGCGGCATCCCGGCCGTCCCAGGAGGGGCTGCTGGGCCTGGACCAGATCGCCAAGAAATACAAGGGTGAGAACCTCTCCGTGTGGGGCATCACCCGTTCGCCCAGGGAGTATGCCAGCGCCTTTGCATCCACGGCCAAGCCCACCTTCCCCATACTCCTCGACACCGGGTCGGTGAGCGAGCTGTACAGCGCCGGGACCATCCTCCCTGCGGTCTATATCGTCGGGCCGAACCTCAAGGTCATGGACGTGTTCCAGGGCGGCGGCAAGACCACGAACGTCATGCTGGTACGCCTTGCCGAGCGCAAGCTCCAGCAGAAGGATACTACGCTCGCCATGGCCATCGGCAATGAGGTGGCCAGGAAGAGCCCGGACAACGACCAGGCACTGGCGGTGAGCGGGTACGCGGCCCTGAAGGCAGGCAAGGTGAGTGATGCGGAGAAGACCTTCACGAAGCTTGCCAGGGGCTCCGGCAAGGCCGAGATCCTCGGCAAGGAGGGCCTGGCGGCGGTGTATGCGCGGCAGGGAAAGGCCGACAGGGCACTGGCCCTTGCCGGAGAGGTCCAGAAGAAGGCCCCGAACCGTTCCTATGCCCACGTGGTGAAGGCGGACATCCTCTACGCCCAGAACAGGAAGAAGGAGGCCCAGGACGAGTACGAGGCCGCGACGAAGAAGGACGAGGCAGAGCCCTACCAGAAGACCGTGGCATACAACAAACTGGGCCGACTCTATGCCAGCGTGAAGGACTACCAGACATCCCGGAGCCTCTACGACCAGGCCGTGGCCCTGGACCCCTACAACGTGGAGGCCATGGCCAACAAGGGCGTCACCTTTGAGAAGGAAGGCAAGTGGGACAAGGCCCTTGAGATGTACCAGCAGGGGCAGGGCGTGAACAGGCAGGACGAGTTCTCCGCGGTCCTGGCGGCCAGGGCGATGGAGAGGCTCAGGTACCAGCAGGACACCGCCCGCAGGGAACGCGTGGACAAGCTGGTGAAGGAGCTGGCTCAGCGGTTCCGCGAGCAGCAGAAACGGCCCAGGCCCGAGGACACCTGGACTTCTCCGGCCGTGGTCGTCTCCTTCGTGGACTTCCAGGAGCAGGGCGGCCTGTCGGAGCGCGACGGCATGGCCACCGTGCTCACCTCCCAGCTCTCAGAACAGCTCAAGGCCTCCGGCCGGGTGAAGGTGGTGGACCGCGTCCTCCTGGACAGGCTCCTGGAGGAGCTGAACCTCGGCTCCTCGGAGCTCGCCGACCCCGAGACCTCCCTGAAGCTCGGCAGGGTGCTCGCCGCCAGGGTGCTGGGCACCGGGACCCTGTTCACCATGGCCGAAGGGTCCCTGCTGAACATGCGGCTCATCGACACCGAGACCACCGCAGTGGACAAGGTGATCACCCTGCAGATGGCGCCCGGTGGCCCCCAGAGCGCAGACCTGTTCAAGATCAACCGGCAGATCCTGGGCTCCGTCATCAGGGAGCATCCCCTGAAGGCCTACGTGGTGGAGGTCAAGGACGGCCGCGTCATGATCAACCTCGGGTCAGAGCAGGGAGTGGTGGCAGGGACGAAGTTCGAGGTCATCGAGGAGGGCAGGGAGGTGGAGTACAAGAGCCGGAAGCTCAGGTCCGCCCCGACCCACGTGGGCCTTCTCGAGGTGACAAAGACCGAACCCGGGCTTGCCTACTGCCGTATCGTGGAGCAGACGAGGCCCATCACCCGGGACGACAAGATCATCGAGAAGCTCGACGAGCAGGCGCTGAGGGAGTAGGGAGGTGCGCTGCCGCCTAGCGATTTCGGCCTGTGCGCTGGCATGCCTCCTGTGCGTGACCGGGTGTGCCACCACCGGGGCCGTTCATGAGGAGATCCGCGCCGTGGCGGTGTGGGACCTGGAGGACCTGAGCCCGGCCCTGGGTGCACGGCCGGACCTCGGCCAGGTCCTTTCCGGCGAGATCATCCAGACCCTCCAGGCGAGACGGGACATCACCGTGGTGGAGCGGGACAGGCTCATCGCGGTCATGGAGGAACTCCGGCTCGGCAGCTCTGAGCTTGCAGACGAGGAGACGCGGCTGCGGGTGGGCAGGATGCTGGGCGCCAGGGAGATGGTCTTCGGGGGGTACATGGTGGTGGGCTCCGCCATGCGCATCGACCTGAGACGGGTGGATGTGGAAACGGGCAGGGTCATGGGCGCAGTGAAGAAGACCGCCGGTTCATCGGACTTTGCCGGGTGGCTGGATGCCGCCCGCCAGGCAGGCAGCCTGCTGTTCCCGGAATAGGAGTTACCGCAGCGAACAGCCACTAAATCTCAAGAGACCCACAGATGTACCTGAAAGGCGAACGGGCCCTGCGGACTATCGCAGGGCCCCTTTTCTCATTCGAAGAACACCGTGATCTGGACGTCCTCGTAGTCGCTCTCCCGGGGTGAACCGCTGTCATGGACCCAGAACCTCACGGTCACGGTCAGGGGCGGGATGCACTTGGCTCCCAGGGGTTTGTCGTCGTAGTACCAGGGTGTCCAGGAGAACGTATGCGCGGCCGCATCGAAGGTTGCGCCCTCAGGCAGGCCGTCCGCGCTGTAGGTGAGGGTATCACCTGCGTCGGGATCCGTGGCGAAGACAGGGAACTCTATTGTGTTGCGGTTGAATACCACCCGGTTGCCGATGGGTTCCAGCACCGGAGGCCGGTTCACGCTGCCCACGGTGATCACCACGTCCTCGTGGTCGGACATGTATGCGGGGTCGCCGGGGTCTCTCACCCTGAAGCGCACCCGGTAGTTGCCTTGTTCCAGGGCGTCCCAGCTGAACTCCCGGGAGAGGTTGTTTATGGACGCCCCATTCGGGAAGTCATACCCCGGGATGGGCTCCATGCTGAAGTCCAGGGAATCCAGGCCGCCATCGGGGTAGTCCGGGTCAGAGGCGCTGAGCGTGAATCGCACTTCTTCGCCGGGATCTGCCTGCCTGGGGCCGATGGCGGCGAGCACCGGGTACCGGCGGGGCAGCACGTCGTCGTAGACCAGGATGGTGACTGTCCGGTAGACGCGTTGTGCAGGACTGCCCGAGTCGGTGACGATGAACAGGACGTGGTACTCGCCCACCGCGGCCGGACCCGGCGCGACCCACCGGAAGGACCCGGTGGCCTCGTCGAAGGCCACGCCCGGGAAATAGGTGCCGTAGGGATCCCTGGGCAGGTTCGCCGCTGCAAAGGTCAGGGAGTTCCCGTCGGGGTCCGTCGCTGATACGGTGAACTGCAGGGTCCCGGTGGTGCCCACCCGCTGGATCCCCTCAGGGACATCCACCACGGGGGAACGGTTGGTGTTCGTGACCACGACGGTCACGTCCAGGTATGAGGTCTGCGGGGGATTGCTGTCGTCCGTGGCCTCGAACCGGATGACATAGGTCCGTGCCTGGGTGTAGCCGGGCCTCCAAGAAAAGAGGCCCGTGGTGGTGTTGAAAGACGCTCCAGGGGGCAACGATACGGCCCGGTAGGTCACGGCATCGCCATCCGGGTCGGATGCCTGCACCGTGAACCTCAGGGACTGTCCCTCCTGGACCCGCTGCGTCCTTAAGGTATCGAACTCGGGCGGCAGGTTGGGCCCGGTGACCACGATGTACACCTCCAGGACATCGGCGTCAGGCTCGTCGAACTCGTCGTTCACCTGGAAGCTGGCCAGGTAGACGCCTGACTGGCTGTTCGACGGGGTCCAGGAGAAGCGGCCGGTTCCAGGGTCGAAGGACGCGCCTTCGGGCAGGGAAAGGACGGAGTAGGTGATGGGGTCTCCGTCCGGGTCGACGGCGTTCACCCTGAACTCCAGGGTCTGCCCGGCCCTGACCTCCTTGGCCTCGATTTCCTCGAAGACCGGGACCAGGTTGAGCCTCTCCAGGTCGATGCCCCTGGCATCGGTGATCCTGCCCATGCGGACCCGCAGGCCGTCCTTGGTACCGCGGTAGCGCACAGCGCCCTGCTCGTTCATGAGGGAGATGACCAGGGTATATCCCTCGCCCGGTCTGATGTCAGGGAGCATGCCCTGGCCGGAGCCGCATTCCCAGGGTTCGCTGGACACGACGAGGCTCTCTGCCGAATCAAAGAGTTCGGCCTGGACCGTGACGATGTGCAGTTCGTCGCACGGGAACACTGCTGCCTTGGTAGAAACGTAATCCGCCGGAGGGTTGATGGTGAAGGTGATGCCGCCGGTGCCGGAAGAGTCATCGCGCTGGCTGCAGGCGCCGAGGAGGAGAAGGAACAGGAGTGCTGCGAAAATGCGCAAAAAAACCGGGCAACACGGGGCATGGTCGCCTTCAGGTCTGGATGTCGGCTTTCCTCTCGTTCCCATCACTCATCCTCGTTGTGTCATGATGCGGCCTCGGCCGGTCACGTGTTCCGGACCCCGGTAGTTCCCGCCAGACGAGCAACGGATTATTACTACATATTATATCATATTAGAAGGTCTTTTGCAAGCCCCCGCTCATCAGAATGCCGGTAAAGGTCAGGTCATCATCGGTGTGAAAGAAGTTCTCCTTTTCCTTTAGAGTGAACAGGGTCAGGTCGAGGTTCGCCTTCAGACCCCCTGGGAATTCCTTTTCCGCGCCGAACCCAAGGGAGATCTTCTGCCTGCCGCCGGCATAGAACCCGGTGTCCTTGTCATACCCGTTCTCGCCCATGGTGAGGAAGCCCAGGGAGGACTTCAGCGTGAGGGTGGAGGTGAGGAAATACCGGTACAGGAAATCGGCGCGGAACTCGTCGCCGTAGTTCTTCTCGTCGTCGATGGGCGTGGCGGTCTCCACGTAGTACTTGGTCTTGCCCCTGAATATCCCGTACAGGTCCGCATCGAGCTGCCATGAGGATCTGGAACAGGTGCCGCCCAGGCCGAAGAGCATGAGGGGGCCGTCCTTGGAGTAGTCTTCACCATCGATGCTGTCCTTGCCGTAGGTGGCATACTGGGCGAACACCCGCGACTGGAAGTAGTCGGTGTGGCTGTAGCGGCCCTCTGCGGTGAGCGTGATCACGTCCCCCGGGTCGAACTCGGGCATGAGCTCACTGTAGTCGTACTCGCCCCGCCAGAGGTAGCCGATCCCGCACCCCGCGGCGGCCCGTTCCCATTCCCTGGACACGGCCAGATAGGGATTCACATTGAACCCCTCGCCATAGGAGGTTATGGGCAGCAACTCGGGGGGCAGGGCGGTGAGGACGAGTTCGCCTGCGGAGAAGTCGGTCTGGCCGGTGGGGAGGTTGAGGCCGAGCCCCGCCAGGACGTCCATGCCCATGGTCCTCTCCAGGGTGTAGGACACGTTCACCTTGGTGTCCACGAACCCGCTGATGGACTCTGACCCGCCCTCGTCCATGTCCACCGAGGTGGACACGTAGGCGTTCAGGATCTGCGCCTTGATCTGGCCGTAGGTGAGGCCGGCCCTGATGGGGATGGCGATCTGGGTGCCCGAGTCGTCGCTGTCGTCCTGCCACCAGGAGAAGAGGACGCCGCCCGCGGCCTGTTTTTCCAGGGCAAGGGCAGGTGAGACCAGGAGGGGCGTTACCAGGATCATGGCGTAACAGAGTCGGAGGATCATAGCGTTACCTCATTCAAGAAAAACCTAGTATAGGAGCACCTGGATATCTTCATAATCACTTTCCCCTTGAGCATCGGTGACCGTAATGCGGATCGTCTGGTAGCCATAGGGCTCATCGGCCAGGGTGTTCCAGGTGAAGACCTTTGTCGTCTGGTTGAGGGACGCCCCGCTCGGCAGAGCAATCGGATCCAGATTGAAAACTCCCTGTGCGGTAAAGGTGAGAGCGCCGTTTTCAGGATCCGTGGCAGTGACGATGAATTGAATCGACTCCCCCCTCACCACGCGCCGTGCACCGATGGGGTCCAGCGTCGGGGGTCTGTTTACACCGCCCACGGTGATCACCACATCTTCGAACACCTGCTGCTGGTTGTAGACATCGTGGTTGTCGTTGGCCACGAAACGCACCCAGTAGTTTCCGGCAGGGGTCGGATTGGACCAGGTAAAGACAGGAGGTACGATCCCCGCGCTCAATGAAGCCCCGGTGGGATATGTCTTCCCGTAAATGGTGTTGGCATAATATTGCACCGTGGCGGTAGGGTCAGCATCCGTTGCCGAGACGCTGAACTGGAGCAGTTGGCCCACAGACACCTGACGGTTTCCGATATGGGTCAGCACCGGGAACATCTCTCCATCGAGTTCCGTGGGAGAGTCATAGACCTGGATGGTCACCCACTCGTAGTCGCTGAGCCGCGGGGTGCCGTTGTCCGTTACCCTGAACAGAACCTTGTACTCGCCGGGACCATAATCCTCTGAGCCGGGATCCCATGTGAAAACATGTGTGCCCGGATCGATGGCCATGCCTCGCAGGTATCCAGCTCCATAAGGCTCAGGCATCCCGGCGATGTCGTAGGTGAGGGTGTCCCCGTCAGGGTCGTATGCGGAGACCGTTATGGACCCTCCGTCGAGCAGGGTGAAGTGACGGGTTCCTATGGATTGGAGAACGGGGGCCCGGTTCACATTGATCACGGTAATGGTGACATAAAGGGTGTCGCTCTGAGTGGGCACGCCGTCGTCCGTGACCATGAACTGCACGGTGTGGGTCCCGGACTGGGTGTAGCCGGGGGTCCATGAGAATGTCTGGGTATCCGGATCGAATTCTGACCCTGTGGGGGGCTCCACCACGCTGTACGTCAGGGTATCATTCTCAGGGTCTGTCGCAGAGACGGTGAAACTTAGTTCCTGCCCCTCGTACACCTGCTGGCTCGTCATTGCTTCAAATACCGGCGGCTGATTTGCATTGCCGACGGTGATGGTAACCTCCATGGTATCGTTCAACTGAGGCACGCCGTCGTCTGTGACCTCGAACAATACGGTGTAGGAGCCTATCTGGTCCGAGTTCGGGGTCCAGGTGAAGGTTTGGGTGTCAGGATTGAAGGACGCGCCATAGGGCAGAGATCCAGCGCTGTATGTTAGTGTGTTATCCTCGATATCCGTGGCCTGCACGGTAAAGGTGAGCGTCTGTTGGGCATTCACCTGCTGGTTTTCCATGGGGACGAACACAGGTGGGCTGTTGGTGCTGGTGGGCTCGATGGTCCCCGCATCGGTCATCTCGCCGGCAACAACGGTGATCCCCGATATGCTGCCGCGAAAGAGGATGGAGCCGCTCCTGTTCCTCAGGTTGACGGTGAGGGTGTAGTTCTGTCCCTCCTTGACACCCGATACGATCCCTTCCCCGGCATCGCAGGGCCATGGGCCACCCCTGCCCATCACGGTTTCTCCGTCATATGCGAGGACCACGGCCTCAACCGTTGCGATGCCGTACTCCTGGCAGAGGAACTGTGCAGCCTTGGAAAAGGCCTGTGTCTGGCTCTGGGGCATCCTGATGGTGAAGGCCACGCTCCCGGTGTCCGAGCCGCCGCTTCCGGAACAAGAGACCGCGAGCAGGGAAGAGATGCATGCGGCAAGCATGATAAGGACGGAAGGACGCCGTGTATACGCGCTGTGAGAACGGCATTCATTCGACGGGTTCTGCATTGTTCACCCCCCTCTCACCACGTCACCCGGATCTGCCCGGTCGTGGGTGGCCTGAACTCGCGGAAGGTCGAATCGTCCCTGCGCAGTGAATCAGTGGACGAGTTCTGCTCCTCCTGCCTTGCCAGGATGGCAAAGGCCTGGGGGTTCACCGCCACCAGCCTCATGGCCTGGAGTTCTTCCCTGGCCCTGGCAGCCGGGCTGAACTGGGGGTCGATGGCCAGGGCCTTGCGGTAGAAGAGGTCGGCCCGGGTGTAGTTGCCCCGGTCGCTGGCGTCGAGGCCCATGGAGAGATAGATCAGGGCCCGATAGCTGGTGGTGAGCGGCCGCTTGAGGTTTTCCCGCTCCTTCTTGGAGAGCTTGATCTTGAGCAGGTCCACCACCTCGAAGAGGATCTTCTTCTCAAGATCGAAGACCTGTTCCAGCAGCCCGTCGGCAGACGGCCTTCCCAGACTGCTCTGGTCCTTCACCTGGAGCACGTCCGAGGTGACCGACAGGCCGGAGCGGTCCTTCCCGGAGAGGTCTCCCCCCACGAGGTAGCCCGCGCCTGCGAGCCTTCCCACCCGGGGGGCCGAGGCCTTCTCCACCAGGCCCGAGGCGCCGAGCTTCAGCTCCTCCAGCAGAGCCTGGAGCCTGACGCGCTCCACCACCGTGATGCCCTGGACCTGGGACAGGTCGGTCATGAGCAGGTAGGCGAAGCCCTTCTGGAGCGGCACCAGCCCGGGGTCTGCCGAGGGGTTGCCGAAGGACAGCACCGCCACCGTGTTCGGTGAAGGGGCTGCCTCCAGGGCCTGTTCCTGGGCCAGGGCCTGCTTCGCCCACTGGCGCTCGCCGTCGGTGATGACCTCGCCGGCATGGATGGTGGAGACCGTGAAGAGAAGGAAGAACCCGATGAGCAGAACCGTGTTTCGCTGTTTCATGGGCAACCTCGCATGTATTTCAAGAAGGTCAATGGCACTGGATGTATAGGGTGAGTGAACCACATCGATCCTGGTTTGTCAATGAATACAAGAACTCAGAAGTACGTCTCGATGGCCGTGAAGAACCGGTGTTTCTGAAAGCGCTCCTCGAGGCCCATGTCGCCGTCGAACACCACGGTCTTGAAGTCGGGGCCGAACTCCTCCTTCAGTGCGGAGGCTATCTGGCCCTGGAGGCGCGAGAAGGTGTGGCAGCTCTTGTTGTTGTGGAAGAGCACGCCGTCTGCCTGGTAGTCCCGCACGAGCTGTTTCCACAGCTCGATGCGCTCATGAAGCGTGAAGTTCGTGTACATGGTGCAGTAGGACTCGGCCATGCTGTCGAGCAGGGCGTCGAGGCTCGAGGTGTCGAACTCCCGCTTCCACACGTCCAGGTAGGTGGATCCCACCACGGCCACGCCCCTGGCAGCCAGCTGGCGCTTGAGCTTGCCGAAGTTGAACCAGGTGGCGAGGTTGTCCCAGAGCACCCGGTACCGCTCCGGGCTCACCGCGGGTTCGTCCGCTGCGATGCGGCCCTCGGTCTCCTCCACCAGGGCCCGGTAGTAGGCCACGGCGTCCTCCGTGCCCCGCTCCGCCACGATGAGCGCCATGTGGAAGAACCCGTCGAAGGCGGTCATGGGCGACGGCTTCAGCCTGCCGAAGGCCAGGTACTCTTTCCAGAGACGCAGGGCCTGGTTCGCCAGGTCGGAGGCCGCCAGCAGTCTGTCCGGGTCGAACCGGGTACCGCTCACCTCCTCCAGCGCCGCGATCACGTCCAGGAGCTGGTCCTTCACGTACCGGACGCGCACGGAGTCGACGACGCCGTCGTAGCGGTTGCCCACGTTGATGACCCGGTAGGGTACGCCCCCGCACAGCGTGCTCAGGTTCTGGTACCACTCGGCCACCACGTCGCACTGGTTGTTGCAGGCGAGCAGGAGGTCCGGCACGGGCAGGGGAGGGATGGAGGCGAGCCTCTGCCTGAGTTCCGGGGTCCCCTGGCCCTGGAGGGCCATGAGATAGCCCGTGTTGGCCAGCTCGTAGGAGCACCCCATGGCGTCCAGGTGATTCGCTCCCACGGCCAGGCCCGCGAGCTCCTCGGCCAGTCCGTTCACGATGATGTTCACCGCGTGGTTCTCCGGGTACACCACGGCCACCTCGGGCTCGAAGGCCCGGGCGAGCTCCACCGGGAACACGGCGGTGACGTACACCACGGGCCTGCCCTCCCGCCTGGCCTGCGCCGCCCGGGCGTAGTGCCGCTCCATGATGCGCTTCTGCAGGGCGCTCACCGTGCTCTTCGTGCTCATGGTTGACCACCCTTGCCGGAAAAGATATCGGCCCGCTTGGTGTAGGCCTGCAGGGTGTCCCGGTTCGTGGGGTCAGTGAAACGGGCGAGTTCCGCCAGGTAGTCCTCGTGGAGGAACCTCCTGGTCCTTCCGTTCTCCACCACGAAGACAAGGTCGTCCCCGGATGCGTCGTGACCCGGCGTGCGCTCGTAGAACTCGGCCTTGAGCACGGACTTCTTCAGCTTCATGGTCTCGGTGAGCGGGACCGAGCGCACGATGCGGATGAAGCGCGGCTGCATGTAGTGGGGCAGGTTCTCCCTGCAGTACTTAAGGAAGGGCGTCGGGTCGAAGGCGGCGGGTCTCTCCACCTCCAGGATGTACATGGGGTCGTCCTCGCGGCCTCTTGCCTGGGGAACGCCGATGATGCCAGCGTTCGTGACGCCCTCGTACCTGCCCACGACCTTCTCCGCATCCACCGGGGTCCAGTTCTCGCCCTTGAAACGGATCCAGTCGCCGGTGCGGCCCAGGAATACGAGGAATTTCGCGCCGTCTTTCTCCACCACGGCGCCCAGGTCACCCATGCGGTAGTAGTCCTTGCCGTCCAGGCGCATGATCTTTCTGGCGCTCTCCGAAGGCAGGCGGTAGTAGCCGGTGAAGGCGGAGGCGCCCAGAGATTCCTGGCTCACCACGATCTCGCCCGCGGACTCGTTCAGGTTCAGGATCCTGCCCGATGCGTCCACCTGTGCAGGGGCGCACTCGGCGCCCGTGGCCTCGTCCACGATGCGGATGTCCTTCAGGAGCCTGCCCACGCTGTATTCCGGGGTGGCAGCGTCCACGGCCGTGATGGCGCCCGCCTCGGTGGAGCCGTAGACCTCGGTGAAGATGTCGAGCCCGAACATGCGGGTGAAGGCGGAGCGGTTCGGGGCATTGGTGCCCGTGCTGATGACCGTACGGATGGGCAGGTGCGAGAAGTCGGCCTGAGGGCCCACCTTCGCCTGCACGTGGTTGAGCACGTACTGCACCGGGTCGCCCACGCAGTTCCACACCGTGGTCTTCGAGTCGGCGAGGTCCTTCACGAAGCCGCTGGCCGAGAACCTCCTGCGCACGAAGAGCTTCGCGTAGTTCAGCAGCGCGGGCATGATGTTGAGGTAGAGCGCGTTGGAGTGGTTCACGGGCATGCACACGTACCCCACGTCGTCGGCGGTGTAGGACAGGATCCGGGTGCCGTTCACCCCCGTGTCGTAGAGCTTCTGCCAGGTCACCTCGATGCCCTTGGGAGCGCCCGTGGTGCCCGAGGTGAAGATGATCACCGCGGGACGCGCGGTATCCAGGGGTTCGGGGACGAACGAACCGAGCCGGCAGGCGGTCTCGGCGAGCCGTTCACTCAGAAGGCAGGCGCCCTGCGGGACCTGTCCCGAGGGCGGGTCCACCACAAGGATGGCGTCGTCCTGGAGCGAGGTGAACCCGAAGAGTCCCCGCGCCCGGAGCACCGTGTCCAGGAAGGTGCCGTCCGTGCCGGGCTGGGGGGCATAGTCGGAGACGAGCACGTGCATGTCGATGTTGTTGATGTCAAAGGCCAGCTTCTCACCCACCTGGGCGTTGTTCACCCCCACCAGGGTGGCATTCGTGAAGGCGCAGCCGAAGAGCAGGAAGAAGAACTCCGGGATGTTCTGCATGAACACGCCCACGTGGAAGCGCTCGGGGGTTGCGATGCCGCGGCGCTCCTTGATCGAGGCGATGAGCGCGCCGTAGGCCAGGGACCGTGCGTACAGCTCCCCGTAGGTGATGGTGCGGATCTCCTCGCTGTCCTGCCGGAACATGATAAACACCCGGTCCCTGAGCTCGGGGTCGGTTCCGCCCCTGGAGATGATGTCCGCGAGATTCATGTCCCTCTCCCTCCTTGACCGCATGGAGAAATGATCAGCAGCACCCGTCTATATTTGCACAGATCCCGGATTTGTTCCAGAGCCGGATGGTGGACGCAGGGAAGGAGTTACCTTTGATGCCCGGGCAGTTTCAGCCTTGGCACCACCACGGCCAGGACCATACACTTGAGGATGTCCCCTGGCAGGAACAGGAGCAGTCCCGTCTTGACCGCTATACCCGCGGCCTCGGGCTTGCTGAGCACCAGGTGGAGGTAGGCCGCCAGGTAGGGTACGCCCACGGCGTAGATGGCTGCTGAACCCAGCAGGGAGGCGATGAGCACGTTCCATGCGGTGAAAGCCCGGCCCCGGATGTATGCACCCACCGCCACCGGCGCGAGGAGGAACCCGATGAGATAGCCCATGGACGGCTTCATGAGGTACGACGGGCCGCCACCGCCGGAGAAGACCGGAAGCCCGATGAGCCCCACGATGATGTAGATGGTCTGGCTCATGGCCCCCGCCGGAGCGCCCAGGACAAGTCCGGACAGGATCACGAAGAAGGTCTGGAGCGTTATGGGCACCGGCCACAGGGGCAGCCTGATGAAGGCACCCATGGCGGTGAGCGCCGCGAACAGTGCGATGAGGGAGAGCTTCTTCGTGGTCATGGGCTCAGAAGGTAAGCCGGGGTGACGGGACAAGTAAAGGGAAAAAATGGTTATCCAGAGGCGGCGCTCGTGATGATGTCGAGGTGGTCGTGCAGGTACTCCTCCAGCGACCCCTCGTCGCCGAACCAGAAGTGGTCCACGCCCCTGACCACGGTGATGCGGTCCTTTTCCATCACCCCTTCCAGGAGTTCGATGCTGCAGAACTGGTCGTCGCTGCCGGTCACGGCCCACGCGACGTCTCCTCTCAGGGAGGGGAACGTGAACATGGCGGTGGGCGGCGACACGTAGACGCAGGGGCTGGGTGTGCGGGAGCGCTTCATGAGCCGGGCCGCCACCCATGCGCCGAAGGAGTAGCCGATGATGATCACGGGCGTCTTCACATGGTCCATGACCGCACCCAGGTCGTCCATCTCGCCGTTGCCCTCGTCGAAGGCGCCGGTGCTCCGGCCCACGCCCCGGAAGTTGAACCGGATGACGGACAGCCCCCTGTCCAGGCAGACCCGCCAGGCCGCCATGACCACGTTGTTGTGCATGGAGCCGCCCATGAGGGAGTGGGGGTGGGTGAGCACGGCGCAGACGTCCGAGCCTTTGTCCTCGTACTCCGCCTCGATGCGGGGGTTGGTGCCGATGGTTATGGATGCCATGGGTGGATATTGTACCGTGAAGGTGCGGGAAAGGCAATGGAGCTGAGAGGGGAGCAGGGCAGGTGCCTTCGGAGATGATCCGGCTGGAGTGTGGATTCTTTCTGTTATTCCTGCTCCGCCTGGTCGAAGAACTCGTTGATCCTCTCCTGAACCAGGGCAGGGCTGTCCAACAGGCATGCCTCCTGGCGGAAGTGCGCAGCGCCCCGCATGCCCCTGACATAGCCGGTGATGAACTTCCGCATGTGCAGCACCCCGGTCCTGGAGCCGTGGCAGGTGCAGAGCCAGTCCAGGTGCTTCAGCATGATGGCCCGCCGCTCCAGGGGCGCAGGCGCTTGACCGCCTGCGAGCTCCCGGAAGATCCAGGGCCTTCCGATGGCGCCGCGGCCGATCATGCAGGCGTCGGCATGTAGTCCCTCGAGGAACCGGATGTCGTCGGTGGAGCGGATGTCCCCGCTGGCCACCACCGGGACCCGCACCCGTTCCTTCACCTCCCGGAACACCTCCCACCGCGGGGTGCCCCGGTACATGTCGCCCCGAGTCCTGGGGTGGAGGATGACCGCGGTGATGCCCGCGAATTCGAGCGATTCGGCCAGCTCGGCCGCGTTCAGGCGGGTCGTGTCCCACCCGGCGCGCATCTTGACGCTCACCGGGACCGACACGGCGCTGATCACCGCACCGGTGATGCGCAGGGCCAGGTCGGGGTCCGTCATGAGTGCCACGCCGGCGCCCTTGGAGGCCACCTTCTTCACCGGGCACCCCATGTTGATGTCGATGCCGTCGAAGCCCGCATCCTGCAGGATCCCGGCAGCCTCGGCCGCGTCCCGGGGCGAGTTGGTGGAGATCTGGGCGATGAGCGGTGCATCGCCTTGAGGCCGCACGAGCAGGGCCCGCGAGTTCTTCGAGTTGCGTATCAGGCCCGCGGCGCTGATCATCTCGGTGTAGCAGAGCTCGGCGCCGAACTCCCGGCACAGCATGCGCAGGGGCCAGTCCGTGTAGCCCGACAGGGGGGCCAGGAACAGTCCTTTAGCGAACTCCATGCCGTACGCCTTCATGGTCTATGCCCTCAGCGAGCCCTGGGTGATGCCGCGCTCGGCCATCTCCCGCAGGATTGCGGCGCGCACCGCGGCCTTGTCCAGGGCCCAGCCCGGCTCCACCAGCTCGTCCCTGTGCGGGTCGCCGGTGATGCGCTGGACCACGATGTCCTCCCGGAGCAGTCCGATGAAGCGGGCCACTGCCTGCGCATAGTCCTTCATGCCGGGGGGCAGGTATTCCCCCTGTTTGAGCATCTCTTCCAGGGGCGTTCCCCTGACAACGTAGAGGAGGTGGATCTTGATGTCCGTCACTGGAAGCGAGCTCACCAGGCCCGCGGTGCGCTCATAGTCCTCCATACCCTCGCCGGGCAGGCCCAGGATGACATGGGCGCACTGGCGCAGCGGGTAGCCTGCGGTGAGGTTCACCGCGTCCACGAAGGCCTGCACGTCGTGGCCCCGGTTGATGCGTTTCAGCGTCTCGTCGTTGCCGGACTGCAGGCCGTACTCCATCCAGACCAGGCGTGTGTCCGCATAGCCTGCGATAAGGTCGAGCCGCTCCTGATCGATGCAGTCCGGCCGGGTGCCGATGGCAAGGCCCACGATCTCGGGGTAGGGCAGTACGGTGTCGTAGAGGGGCTTCAGGACGTGGACCGGGGCGTACGTGTTGGAGAAGGACTGGAAGTAGGCGACGAAGGCGCCTGTGTGATGTCGCTGCCGCACGGCCCGGATCCGGGCGTCGATCTGGTCCTGTACGCCCATGCCGCGGGCTGCTGCGCCGGTGCCGGAGCCCAGGGAGTTGCAGTAGATGCAGCCGCCGCCCCGGTCCGAGTCCCTGTGCGGGCACGTCAGGCCCGCGTCAATGGTGATCTTCCGGACCCGCGTGCCGAAACGTTCACGCAGAAAGGCGCTGAACGCCCTGTAGGGCATGGTGTTCATGTGCGAAAAAAGGGAAGTTGAAGCTCCCGAGCCCCAGCTCTCTCTTGAGTTCGATCATGATGTCCTGGAGAGACTTGTTGACCGGCACGCCCTCCTGCCTGCGGCGCTCGATCATCTCGAACTCCTTCTCCCCTGCCAGGAAGATCCGGTCGTGGCCCGGCGCCTTCCTTGACGACCTGATCTCGCGCATGATGGCCCCGGTGATGGCCTTGAAGACCCCGATGGGAACGAAACTCTCGATATTGACGGCCGCGAAGAAGTGGCCGAGCCGGTGCGGGATATGCTTCTCCCCCTCCATGCCGCTCAGGGCCTTGCCGAAGCTCCCTCCGGAGAATGCGGCGCAGAGGATCTCCACCATGACGTTCAGGCCGTAGCCCTTGTGGCCGCCAAGCTCCTCGCCTGCTCCGCCCAGCGGCAGCAGGGACGCCGTGCCGTCCACGAACATCCTGAGCAGGGCCTTGCTGTCCGTGGGCTCGTTGCCGTGCAGGTCGATGGTGAGACCCCTGGGCGTGGGAGCACCCTCGCGGGCATAGACCTCGATCTTGCCCCGCTGGGTGGTGGAGGTGGCGATGTCCAGGAGGAAGGGGTAGACCTCGTCGGACGGGGCGCCGAAGCTGATGGGGTTGGTGCCCAGCACCGGTTCCACCCCGAAGGTCGGCGCCACGGACGGCCTGGCGTTGGAAAAGGCCAGCCCCACCATGTTGTTCGCCACCGCCATGGAGGGGTAGTAGCCGCAGATCCCGAAGTGGGTGCTGTTCCTCACCGCCACCATGCCGATGTTGTGCTGTCTTGCCTTGTCGATGGCGAGCTGCATGGCGTGTTTGGCCACCACGTGGCCCAGGCTGTCACCCCCGTCGATGACCGCAGTGTTCTCGGTCTCGCTGATGACGGTCTGTCTGGAGACGGGGCTGATGATGCCGTCCTTCATGCGGTCGATGTACATCTTGAACCTGCCGATGCCGTGGGACTTGATCCCCCGCAGGTCTGACTCGATGAGCACCTCGGAGCAGGTCTTCGCATCGGCCTCGGGCACCCCCATGGCCATGAAGCCCTCTTTCATGAACCGCTTGAGTTCCTGGTAGTCGACATGGATGGTATCTGGGGACATAGGGGTTTCACCTTATATGTGGGATTGTACTGTTTTGCGGCTTCTCTTACCAGATACCCGGGCTTTCGGGAAGGGGAAAATACTCCGATGGTGGCTGGTGGAAATAATGAGTAATCCCTTGGCAATACAGCCTGTTGCGGCAGTTATGCCAGGGGGCGGTATGCCTTTGCCGCGTCCACGAACAGCTGCTGGTGCACCAGCAGGGTCTGCTGCCGCTTCCGGATCAGGTGAAAGGGGCGCCGGATCTCCATGCCGCGGATCCGGATCCGAACCAGGATGCCCATCTCGATCTCGCGGCGCACCGCGTGGATGGACAGGAACGAGACACCGAGCCCGGCAATGACCGCCTCCTTCACCGCCTCGCTGGAGCCCATCTCGCTCACCACGTGCAAACGTTCGAGCCCCTTGGCATGGGCTGCCTGGAGGTGCCGTTCGAATACGGCCCGCGTGCCTGAGCCCTTTTCCCTGACCACGAAGGGTTCCTGGAGGAGTTCGGCCATGCCGGCCTCGCCGGAGGCGGCCCAGGGGTGTCCGGCATGGACCACGCAGACGAGTTCGTCGTCCCAGACAGGTTCGCTCATAAGCCTCCTGTCCTGGACCGGGCTGCCGATGAAACCGAGCTCTGCCTGGCCGGCCAGGACCATGTGGATGACGCTGTCCGTGTCTCCCGTGGTTACATGGACCTTGATGTCGGGGTGGTTCCTGTGCAGCACGGTGAGCACCGGGGGGAGGAGGTAGGTTGCGGGGATGGTGCTGGCGGCGGCGAAGACCTGTCCGGAAACCGATTCCCTGGCAAGCTCTATCTTTTCCCGGGCCTCGTCGCGAAGCCTCAGGATGCGCCTGGCATACCCGTACAGGATGGAACCCTCGGGCGTCAGGCTGACGCCGGTCCTGTTCCGGGTGACGAGGATGCAGCCGGCGAGGTCCTCCAGGTTCCTGATGTGCTTGCTCAGCGAGGGCTGGGTGAGGAGCATCCGCCTGGCGGCTTCCGAGAAGCTCCGCTCCTCCACGAGCCGGGCAAAGGCCTCCAGCTGCTGGAGGGTGATGAATTTGAATGTATCCCGGTTCATGAACCTGCATTCTACCCGCGGCCGTGAGCTGTGGTCAATGACAAGAATGCATATTTTGAATTCTTCAAAGGTATGAGGTATAAGGGGATGCATGGACAGCAAGATCCGTCTGACGACAACGGTGAGCGGAGCAGGCTGAGCCTGCAAGATCGGTCCGGAGGTTCTGGACCAGGCACTGCGCTCCATCCCGGTCATGCACGATGCGAACCTTCTGGTGGGCATGGACCGGCCGGACGACGCCGGGGTGTACCGCGTCTCGGACGAACTGGCCCTGATCCTCACCCTGGACTTCTTCACGCCCATCGTGGACGACCCCTACGACTTCGGCCAGATCGCCGTGGTCAACGCCCTGAGCGACGTGTACGCCATGGGCGGTGTTCCGAAGCTCGCCATGAACATCATCTGCTTTCCGGTGAAGGAGATGGACATCTCCGTGCTTGAATCCGTCCTGCGTGGCGGCATGGACAAGATGGTGGAGGCCGGGGTCCTGCTGGTGGGAGGCCACAGCGTGGAGGACAGGGAGATCAAGTACGGCCTGTCCGTCACCGGCATGGTGCACCCGGAGAAGGTGCTGAAGAACACAGGGGCAAGGCCCGGTGACGCACTTGTCCTCACCAAGCCCCTGGGCACGGGCATCATCGCCACCGCCGTCAAGGGGGAGATGGCCGACCCCGCGGTGGAGCAGAAGGTCGTCTCCTCCATGAAGATGCTGAACCGCATCCCCGCCGAGGTCATGGCGGGCTACGACGTGCATGCCTGCACCGACATCACTGGCTTCGGGCTCCTGGGTCATGCCTGCGAGATGATCGAGGGTACCGGCGTGGGCATGCGCATCTTCTCGTCGCGGGTCCCGATCTTCCCGGAGGCGATCGAGTATGCGGGCATGGGGCTCATCCCTGCCGGCGCGTACCGGAACGAGGGCTTCCGCAAAGCCATGGTGGAGGTGAGCCAGGGCGTGGGCGACGACCTCAGGATGGCGCTCTACGACCCGCAGACCTCGGGCGGTCTGCTCATCGCCATCCCGGCGAACCAGGCGGAGGGTATCGTCTCCCAGCTTCACGCACGGGGCATCACTGAAGCAGCGGTCATGGGAGAGATCTCCGCCCGCGACCCCGGACGGATCATCGTGCTCCCGTGAGTTCCCAGTCAGGGGGGCGATCTCCGGGGCCGCAGGGGATGAACAGACCAACCGCACGGTTGTTTTTCACCCCGTTTCTGGTAAGATGGTGGGCGCTTTCCAATCCATCCATTTCGAGGGGGAATCCGCAATGAAGAAGAACCTGTTGACTGTTGTGGTCATGACCGTCCTGGCCATCGTGTTCACCGTGAACGCAAACGCCGCGGGCGACGGCTCCTGGGAGCGGGTCAAGAAGGCGGGCAAGCTCACCATCGGCATCGACGACGCCTTCCCGCCCATGGAGTTCCGCAACGAGAAGAACGAGCTCGTGGGGTTCGACATCGACGCGTCCAGGGAGCTGGCAAAACGCCTGGGCATCAAGGCGGAGCACATCCCCACCGTGTGGGACACCGTGGTTCTGTCGCTCAAGAGCAAGAAGTTCGACATCGTGTGGTCCGGCATGTCCATAACGGCCGAGCGCGAGAAGGAGATCGCCTTCACCAGGCCTTACATCATGGAGAAGCAGGTGGTGGTGGTGAAGAAGGGCGGCACGAAGATCAAAGGGCTCAAGGATCTCGGCGAGGCAACCGTGGTGGGCGTGCAGCTCGGCTCCACCTCCGAGGAGGCCCTGGCAAAGTTGAACAGGAAGTTCAAGGAGATCAAGAAGTACGACAAGAACACGGACGCCTTCATGGACCTCAAGATCGGCAGGATCGACGCCCTGGCCGTGGACGAGCTCGTGGGGCGCTACTACCTCTCCACCAAGCCCGGCGAGTACACTGTGCTCAGGGAAGAGCTTCTCTCCGAGCCCATCGGCATCGGCATCAGGAAGGAGGATGGAGAGCTGAAGGACAAGATCCAACAGGCACTGGACGGCATGTTCAAGGACGGCACCATGAAGAAGATCTCCGTCAAGTGGTTCGGGGATGACATCACGTCCTGGAAGTAGCGTCATCGGCACCGGGAGGCCCTGCGCACGTTCCTGGGCGCTGGGCCTCCTGCTCCTCATCCTCTCCATCACCGCCTCGCGGGCCGGTGCCGCCGAGCCCGCCGACCAGTACGAGCTGCTGGCAGAGGCCACCGCCCTGGTCCAGGAGGACCGGCTGGACGACGCGGTGAAGGTGTTCATGTCGATCCCGGCGCCTCAGCGCGGTGAGGATGCGGGTGTCTTTGTCCGGTCACGGGTCGAGGCCGCAAAGATCCTCCTGAGCACGGAGGACTATGCAGCCGCTTCCGCGCTGTGCCATGAGGTCCTGGCCCTGCTGCCCGACAACCTTGAGGCCAGGAACCTTCTCGGCGAGATCCAGGCCACTCAGACGCCCAGGTGGATCAGGTTTCTCAAGGACATGAAGGTCTTCATGCCCACCCTGGTGAAGGCAACGGGCATGACGCTCGTCCTGGTGCTCATCACCATGCTCATTTCGCCCGTGGGAGGCCTCTTCATCGCCCTTGGCCGGATCAGCCGCATGAAGATGCTCTCCGGGTTCTTCTGGTGCTACATCTGGATCTTCCGGGGCACGCCGCTGCTGCTCCAGCTCTTCTTCATCTACTACGGGCTGCCGTCCCTGGGCGTCACCCTGGATCCCTTTCCCGCTGCCGTGCTGGGACTCGGGCTCAACTACTCGGCCTACCTGGCCGAGATCATGCGGGGCGCCATCGAGAGCATTGAAGCGGGCCAGATGGAGGCCGCCAAGTCCCTGGGCATGACCCACTGGCAGGCCATGCGCAGGGTCATCATCCCCCAGACCTACAAGCGCCTCGTGCCGCCCGTGGGCAACGAGTTCATCGCGCTCATAAAGGACACGGCCCTGGTCTCCACCATCGCCATGGTGGAGCTCATGCGTGCGGCCAACCAGATCTACAGCGCCACCTTCAACGTGTTCATCCTCTTCCAGGCCGCGCTGGTCTACCTGGCGCTCACGAGCATCTTCACCGTATCGTTCAGGAAACTCGAAGACCGACTGGGGGTGTATGAGAACCGATGATAGAGCTGCAGGGTGTGCTCAAGCGCTTCGGCGATTTCACGGCCGTGGATCAGGTGGACCTGAAGATCGACCAGGGGGAGCGGATCGTCATCATCGGACCGTCCGGCTCGGGCAAGACCACCCTCCTCCGGATGATCAACTTCCTCGAGAAGATCGACGGGGGCAGGATACTCATCGACGGAAGAGAGTCCGGTTACCGCAGGGACAAAAGGGGCAGGCTCGTTCTGGAGAAGCCTTCGGTGATCTGCGCCCTGCGCAGTGAGATCGGCATGGTCTTCCAGCACTTCCACCTCTTTCCCCACATGACGGTGCTGCAGAACGTCATGGAGGGGCCCGTCACGGTGAAGAGGCAGCCGCGGGAGGAGGCGAAGGCTGTCGCCCTTGACCTGCTGGGCAGGGTGGGCCTGCTTGACAAGCAGCACGTCTACCCGGCCTTCCTGTCCGGCGGGCAGAAGCAGCGGGTGGCCATCGCACGGTCCCTGGCCATGCGGCCCCGGCTCATGCTCTTCGACGAGCCCACATCGGCCCTTGACCCGGAGCTCGTGGGGGAGGTGTTCAGCGCGATCAAGAACCTGGCCGAGGAGGGCATGACCATGGTCATCGTCACCCACCAGATGGGGTTCGCCCGGGAGATGGCCGACCGGGTCATCTTCATGGACAACGGCAGGTTCATCTTCGAGGGAAGGCCCGGGGACGTCTTCTCGGACCGCATGGACAACCCCAGGGTCAAGGCCTTCCTGGACAAGGTTCTCTAGGATTCAGGGAGGCCGTATGTGCGACACCTTTGCCGTGGGACCCTCCTTCACCGCAGGCCAAGTGAGCATCTTTGCCAAGAACTCGGACCGGGAGCCCGACGAGACCCAGCTCGTGCTCAGTCTTCCCGGGAAGCACTGCCAGCAGGACGAACTCCTGCAGTGCACCTACATCGCCATCCCCCAGGCCAGGGCCACCCGCGCGGTCGTGATCTGCAGGCCCTTCTGGATGTGGGGGGCCGAGATGGGGGTGAACGAGAAGGGCGTGGCCATCGGGAACGAGGCCGTGTTCACCAGGATCAGGCCGGAGAAGACCCCGGGGCTCATCGGCATGGACCTGCTCAGGCTGGCCCTGGAGCGCTCGGACACGGCGGAGGAGGCCGTGGAGGTCATCACCTCCCTGCTTATGCGGTACGGCCAGGCAGGACCCTGCGGCTACCGGGACAAGAACTTCACCTACATGAACTCCTTCATCGTCATGGACAGCCGAACCATCCTGGTGCTGGAGACCCTGGGCAGGGACTATGCCGTGAAGCGCGCCGGCGATTCGGCAGTCATCTCCAATGCACTGACCCTGGAGGACGACTGGGACCGGTCGTCCCTGGCCAGAGGCACCAGGGTGCGGTCATTTTCCGACCCGCTCATCACCTTCTTTTCCGGGAGCGCCCACCGGAGGCGACGGAACATGGAGCGGATCCACCGGGTCCGAGGCAGGTTCACGGTATCCCATGCATTTGCCATGCTCCGGAGCCACTTCTCGGACAAGCCGCTTTCGGGTGTCAACCGGGACGTGTGCTTCCACGCCGCCGACCCCCTCGTCAGGATGTCGCAGACCACGGGTTCCCTGGTGGTGGAGATCCACCCGGACGGACGCCTCAGGATCTTCGTCACCGCGGGCTCAGCCCCGTGCCTGACCCCCTTCAAGCCTTTCCTGCCCGGCGCACCATATGAAGATGCGGGCAGGGGAGGGGAGCGGTTCGCCGCGGACTCCTTCTGGTGGCGGCACGAGGCAATGCACGTGAATGCCCTGTTCAGGCCGCACCCATACCGCGCATCCATCACCAGCCGCGTCTCTGCCATGGAGCAGGCCTGGGAGAAGGCATTCCCGGCCCACGTGTGGGATGCTGCGCAGAGGCCGCTGGTGGCTGCGTCCCACACCGCGTTCCTCCAGGCAGATCTGACGGACAGGATGTTCCTGGACGAGATGAGGGGCATGGCCAGGGAAGGGTTCAGCATGGAGCGGTTCTTCTGGAAGAGGGTGGCCCGCAGGGCCGGGCTCGACCTCATCTGACCACGAGCAAACATGATTTGCCTTGACAGTTCCGGGTCTTGTCTCTATCCTCTGTGGATGTCGTGATATTTATTTGCGTTCTCTGGCTGGGGAGGCAGGTCCCGGACAAGGGATGAAGAGGAGCATTCCATGGGTGACAGGTACAGGATCATAGGCCCGCTCTACGATATTCTCGCCACGATCTTCAGTCTCGGTCAGATCGACCGGTGCAAGTGCGGCATGCACGATTCCATCAGAGCCGATGACTCGGTGCTTTTTGCAGGGGTAGGTCAGGGCATCGATGCCATTGAAGCGGCGAACCTCGGCGCCCGGGTCACGGTGGTGGACCTGTCCGAGACCATGCTGGGCGTGTTCCGGAAGAAACTCATCGGCAGGTACTTCATCCACCCCATCCGCATCGTTCACGCGGACATCTTCACCTTTGACGAGCATGAGAGCTTCGACAGGGTCTATGCGAACTTTTTCCTCAACGTGTTCCCGCCCGAGGTGGTGTCCAGGCTCGAGGCTCACCTGGCCAGTCTCGTGCGGCCCGGAGGGCACATGGTGGTGGGCGATTTCGCCCTGCCGTCAGGGAACGCTGCGGCCCGGGCAATCCAGAGCGTGTACTGGTACATAGCCGATGTCCTGTTCTATGTCATGGCAAACAATGCCCTGCACCCGGTGTACGACTATGCCGCCCACCTCGGGGGGGTGGGCCTGGAGATCGAGGATGTCAGGTACTTCAGGTGCCTCTTCGACAACCGGTACTGCTCCATCCTGGCACGCAAGAAGTAGAAGGGGCCCACAGGGAAAAATCTTTTCTGTGTGTAGTGGAAGAATTTTGCCCTTCACGAAAACTGTTCACAGGATACCTTTTCTCGTAACTATTCGATAATATTAATTGGGACCCATTTTCTACTAGAAATCACCTGATAATGACCTGAGGGTAGTTTCGTATTATCCCGGACCTGACTTGGCACATTTTGTGATAGATCTCCCGGTATGATAAAAAAGCGTTCAAGGAAAAACCGGCACCAGGTGAGTTGGAATACATTCCGTATTCAATGAAAGGAAGGGACAATGAGAAATTCCACGACAGAACAGAGGCTTGTTTCCATTCCGAGGGTGTCCGAGCAGAGACAGCAGGTAACGATATCCCCGCTCATCATGAAGAAGATCTATTCCATTGGAAGCCTGAGGAATGTCGATGACGGTATTTCTTTCAACATCAAGAACCCTATGAAGGACGGTCTGATCACGGGGGTCCTCAATATCACCATCAACGGCCTGGAGATCAGTCTGGACGAAGTTTGTATGGGGCACAACGGCACCAGGATCAAGGCCAGCGAGATCAGCCCGGAACAGCCCCTGGAATTCCCCATGGGCCGGGACGTGGAGTTCCACGCCCGGGCCATCGCCCTGGCAAAGAACATCGAGCACCAGATCTCCATCTCCTGCGAGACCGACCCCTACGGCATCCTCGATCTCGAGGCCACCGACTCGGTCATCGAGACGCGGGAAAACCGGAAGAGAATACCCTGCGACAAGCAGAACAACTACGACATGGACGTGGTGCGCCAGCGCCAGGAGTTCATCGAGGAATACACCGGCGTGCAGCTCCACCACATCAAGCACCACTCCTTCGACCCCGCAGTCACCAAGGGCAACATCGAAAACTTCACCGGCGTGGCCCAGGTCCCCATGGGCTTCGCCGGGCCGCTCAAGGTGAACGGCGAGCATGCCAAGGGCGAGTTCCTCATCCCCCTGTGCACCAGCGAAGGCACCCTGGTGGCGTCCTACAACCGCGGCATGAAGATCATCAACATGTGCGGTGGCGTCACCGTGACCGTGGTGGAAGACCAGATGCAGCGAGCCCCGGTCTTCGTGTTCGACTCCGCCCGCGAGGCACGGGATTTCGTGCACTGGGTGGACGACCACATGGACGAGATCCGCAAGCACGCCGAGTCTTGCTCCAAGGTGGCAAAGCTCCTCAACATCGAACGGTACATGACCAGCAAGTTCGTGTTCCTCAGGTTCAACTACTTCACCGGTGACGCAGCGGGCCAGAACATGGTGAGCATCGGCACCTTCACGGCCTGCACCTGGATTCTCTCCCAGGTCGAGACGGTCCGACACTTCTACATGGACGGGAATATGACCACGGACAAGAAGGCATCCCTCATCAACACCCTGAAGACCAGGGGCAAGAGGGTGGTGGGCGAGATCGTCATCCCCAGGGACGTCATGATCCAGAACATGCGCACCGACCCGGAGACCCTGGACCACCTGTGCAGGATCGGCGCCCTGGGCTCCTTCATGTCCGGCGCCACGAGCATCGGCCTCCATGCGGCAAATGCCCTGGCGGCGATATTCCTGGCAACAGGCCAGGACGTGGCCAACGTCGCCGAGTCGTCCACGAGCATGGTCTACACCGAGATCACCAAGGAAGGCGACCTCTACGGCTCCGTCACGCTGCCCTCCCTCATCGTGGCCACCTACGGCGGCGGCACCGGCCTGCCCACCCAGCGTGAATGTCTGGAGGTCCTGGGCTGCTACGGCCAGAACAAGGTCATGAAGTTCGCGGAGATCTGCTGCGCGGTGGCAATGGCCGGAGAGATCTCCCTGGCCGGTGCTCTCGCATCCCTGGACTGGGTGACGAGCCATGAGCGTTTCGGAAAGAACCGCTAACAGGAATACTCCGAGCATACGAAAGAGAGGTTCACCCATGAACACAGCGGCACAGGTCAAGCCATTGATAGGGCAGCCAAGGGAATATGTCGGCGCAAAGATCGTATCCATGGACCTCTACCGCACAGGGGTGCGGGGGCAGGTGGATCTCTTCACCCTGGAAGAGAGGGTTTTCTACCTCAGGAGATTCGGCGACCACTGCATGTCCTTCTCCACGCTCCAGCCTGGCATGCAGTACTTCGACGTGCCGGGCGTCGGGTTCATCACCTTCCAGAAGAAGTGGGGCACCCGGTTCGTGCTCGCTGACCCTGTCTGCGATGAGAGGGACCGGGAAACCCTCATCCGGGAATTCCTCAAGGACGGCACCAACACCGCCTTCGTGCAGATCAGCCAGAGCGTGGCGGAGCTCCTGCACGACAAGTTCGGCCTCTATGCCACCCAGTTCGGCATCGAGTCGGTGGTGGACCTGGCAACGTGGGACCTCAAAGGCAAGAAGAAGCAGGTCATGCGCACCTCCATCAACCACGCCATGAAGGAAGGCGTGGTCATCGAGGAAAATTACGACGCGGACGGCTGCCACAAGCTCACCAGCGAGTGGCTCAAGACCCGCAAGGTCCGGAACCGCGAGGTCGTGTTCCTCATCCGCCCCATGGACCAGGAATACCAGGTGGGGACGAGGAAGTTCTGCGCATACCACAACGGTGAGCTCGTGGGCTTCGTGTTCTTCGACCCACTCTACAAGGACGGCAAGGTCATCAGCTACGTGCCGAACATCTCCCGCTTCAGCAACAAGTTCAAGTACGGCATCTTCTACCCCCTCATGTGCCATGCCATGGACGTGTTCAAGAAGGAAGGGGTGAAATATCTCCACCTGGGCCTCTGCCCCACCTATGTGGACGGGGGCGACCTCCCCTGCGAGTCCAAGATCGTCAAGAAGATCGTCAGGCTTCTCTACGAGTATGGGAACTGGGTGTACAGCTTCAAGGGCCTCTACTTCACCAAGTCCCGTTTCGACGGGCTCGAGCAGAAGACCTTCTGCGCCCACCGGGAGATGCTGCCCGCGAAATCCTTCCTCACCCTGTTCAGGCTGGCGAACATCATCTGAGCAGACTGAATCCGGCACCAGGGACCTCGGGTCTGGCCCGTCACGACCCGGGGTCTTGCCATGTCAGGGGGGCTAGAATGCAGACTCCCTCCGGAACCTCACGACCTTCCAGGCATTCCTTTTGGCCTCTCTCATGAGCCTCCTGTCCGGGTTCGTCGCCACCGGGAATCCCACCTCGTGTAGCAGGTCGATGTCGTAGAACGAGTCGGTGTAGAAATAGCTCCTGCTCAGGTCAACCCCCTGTTCAGCGGCCCAGCGAACCGCATAGTCCCTCTTGCCCCTGCCGTAGCACAGCGGCTTGATGAGCCTGCCCGTGAGCCTGCCATCGTGTATCTCCACCCGGGAGGTAATGGTCTCCCGGATGCCGACGGCATCGGCCAGGGGCCTCACGAAGAACGGCGGCGAATTGGAGATGACCACGAGGCGGTGCCCCAGCGACCGGTGATCCTCGATCATGGCAACGGCTTGCCTGAAGATGGAATCTCTCACCATGGACTCGAACCACGCCCGGGAGAAGGTTTCGATCTCTTCCATGGTCAATCCGGCCAGCAGAACCATGTTCCGCTCGTACCAGTCGTCGATGTTCAGCAGGGAGAGCCGGTACAGGCCGATCTTGCATATGCCCAGGAGGAGGAATCCCAGGGGCACCATGCCCTGCTTCCTGGCGAACTGCACGGCACTGAGGCCCGAGTTCTTCCAGGTCAGGGTGTGGTCCATGTCGAAGAATGCGGCGGTCTGCGCCATCAGGAACGTCCTTTCACGGGGTGCGGGGCATGCATGCGGTGGGCTCAGGCATGCGATTCAGGGTGGTCCTCCAGGATGATATCCGCCACCTTCATGGCCGAGGAGAAGCTGATATCCCCGGAGCACCCCTCTCCCTGCACCGTGTCGCCGGCAAAGAAGAGGCCCTTCACCGTGGTGCAGGCGACTCCCGGCCTGTGCGGCGAGGACTGGCGGGGGGTCAGCACGGTTCCGTTCATCTCCCCGATGACGAGCCTGCGCTCCTTGAGCAGGTTGGGGAGCAGGTGGGGAAAGATCCTTGAAAGGGTGACCTTCAGCCTCTTTTCCGTGGCCTTCACCACCTCGGGGTCTCCATCGAACCCCCAGGGGAGCATGATGCCCCAGGTGGAAAGGTACTTGCCCTGCGGGGTGAAGCTGGGGTCTACGTTGGTCTGGAACCTGCCCCACACGGGGATGTCGATACCCAGGATGCCCCCCCTGACGTCCGTGACCGGGCAGTTCGTGATGAAGTCGAAGCTCAGGGAGGAGCTGTGCTCGATGCCTCTGCAGTAGTCCACAAAGCCCTTGTCGAAGAGCGAGGCGTCCGCAAGGGCGAAGAGTCCGCCGAGCGGGGCGGCAAAGACAACCCGCCGGCAGAGGTAGAGCTCCCTGTCGGTGCGCACCCCCGTGACATGACCGTTCTCGACAAGGATCTCCAGGGCCTTCTCTCCCAGGTTGACCGCGCCGTTCGACTCCACGTGGAACTGCAGTTTCCGGAAGATCTGTTCGGTCCCTCCCACCGGTTCGCCCACGCTGATACCTGCGGCGAGCATGCGGGAGATGAAGTCGATGACCTCGCCGGCGCTTGCCCTGGCGGGGTCGGGGCACATCACGGCCATGCCCAGCAGGGGCAGGATGTCCTCGACCTGCGGGTGCGAGAACCATGTGCGATAGAAGTCAAGGAGGGTCCTGTCGTACCAGTCCCCGGGTTTGGCACGTTTGATCTTGAGCAGGAGCATGAGCAGGGTGACCCTCCCGGAAAGGGGCAGCATGGGCGTCATGAGGTAGCCCAGCGGGCCTTCCGGCCTGTCCCAGAGGCGGTTCTGGTAGATGAGCTTGGCGTCGCCGGGTCTCGGAAGGAAGGAGATCTCGTCGCCGAGGCGGCCCATGAGCCGGCTTGCGATGCCCTTGTGCGCCAGGCGGAGGGAGTGGGAGCCGTACTCCCAGCGGTAACCGTCTTCATCGGTGAAAGATCCGGCCCTGCCTCCCATGATGGAGGACTGCTCCAGCACCACCACCTTGAGCCCGGCGTGGGCGAGCAGGGCGGCCGCGCCCATGCCCGCGTATCCCGAGCCGATGATCACCGCGTCCAGCATGATGATATATCTATCGGATGTGAAAGGCCTTGTCCATGCCGGGATGCACGGCACGGATCTTCCCTGTCCGTCCTTTACTTGTCGGGCGTGTTCGTATTATACAGGGTGCACTTGAGCATGGAATGAATGCGCTGAGGGGCCCTGGAGAATGAACCGCAAGAGACCGTCGTGGGACGAGTACTTCATCATGCTTGCCAAGCTTGCCGCCTCACGCTCCACCTGCCTGTCCAGGCCCACCGGCGCGGTGGTGGTCAAGGACAAGCAGGTGCTGGCCACCGGCTACAACGGGTCTCTGCCGGGCCAGGCCCACTGCATGGATGAGGGGAAATGCTTCCGGAGATCGCTGAAGTGGCCCGAGGCCATGAAGTACGACATGTGCCGCTCGGCCCACGCAGAGGCCAACGCCATCGCGCTGGCCGCCAAGAAGGGGGTGAGCGTCGAGGGGGCCACCATCTACTGCACCCTGGAGCCGTGTATCACGTGCGCCAAGCTCATCGTCACCTCGGGCATCGTCCGGGTCGTGTTCGAGCACGCCTACGATTCCCCCATCCCGGAGCGCGACCGATACTGGAAAGAGGTGCTCTCTTTGAGCAACACCGCGGTGGAACAGCTCGTCATCAGCGGGGAGACGATAGCATATGCCGTGCAGTTCCTGGGCGCGGACACATCGAAGAGGAGGCTGTAATGGTTGTCGGGGCTGACAGGATCATCGAGATGGTCCGGCTGGGCGTCGAGGTGGAGGACCACCTCACGGGCGTGAACGTGAAAAAGCCGCTCATCGAGGGCCTGGGTCTGGACCAGATGGACGGCATCGAGGGGACCACGGCTGACCTGCGCCTGGGCGCCATCTACCGGCCCGTGGGGAAGGCCAGGCTCATGAGGGAGAGCCGGATCACCCCCGAGATCGAGAAGCTCATGGACATCGGGGAGACCCCTGACGGTGTCTTCACCATCCATCCGGGTGACTATCTCCTCTTCCAGACCATCGAGCAGGTGAACCTGCCCGCGGACCTCTTTGCATACATCCGGCCCCGCACCACCATGATCCGATCCGGCATCCCGCTTGAGACGGCCTTTGTGTCGCCCAACTATCAGGGCAGGCTCACCGTGGGCATGAAGCATCAGGGCGTCGCGGACGTGGAGATCCAGATGGGGTTCAGGATCCTGTGCATCGCCTTCTTCCCCATCCAGGGCAATGCAGTGCCCTACCGGGGCGTCTGGCAGGGCGACAGGGTATCCACCAACGGCAAGGAGGAGAGACCGTTTTGAAGTATTTCGCACGCGAACTTGAGCATATCGAGCGATGGAAGCACCTGCGCGGCGACCTGTTCCGCAACGAGGAGCCCCAGGTGAGGCTCGTGGGCATGACCACGCCCACCGGCGAGATGGCCTCCCAGGGCATCACCACCGAGACGCTGCCCGCATACACGGCACGGCAGAGCCACGAGTCAGAAGGCACCTACGAGGACGACCTGCGGCTGAACCGCAAGCTCATCACGTGGGGGCACCACACCTGCCTGGAGGCGGTGCAGTTCGTCTACTGCGTCACCGGCGTTTCCAAGTCCCTGGCGGGGCAGTGGACCAGGCACCGCATCGGCATCGGCTGGACCTTCCGGTCCACCCGGTACGTGAAGGCCAGCAAGAACATGTTCATCTATCCCGCACTGGAATACCTCGATTCAGAGGACCAGGTGAGCGAGATCTACCGCGCCTATGACCGGGAGCACCGGCACGCCATGGAGGTCTACGACGAGCTTTCCAGGCTCGGTGTGCGAAACCAGGAGCTCAGGAGGCTCATGCCCGTGGGGTGGTCCACCGCAGCCTACGTGTACGTGAATGCCCGCTCGCTGCGCCATTTCTTCGGGCTCCGCCTGGAAAAGTCGGCCGAGTGGGAGATACGGCGCCTGGCCTACATCATGTTCAATCACGCCATGGACGTCGCGCCCTCACTGTTCGGGGACTTTGTCCGGGAAGATGCCGGCACGGCTCCCCGGTGACCCACCATGCGGTCTTCGCGGAAAGCCAGGGGGATGACGGACGATCTCGGACCGCGCGATGACGAAACCCTCGATGTCCTGACCTGCAGGGACCTTGCCGTCTTCCAGAAGAAGAAGGGCTACCGCTACTCCCTGGACGCATACCTGCTCAGCGCCTTCGTGGAGGAGGACCCGGGCGCCTCGGTCATGGAGATCGGGTCCGGCTCCGGCGTGGTCTCCCTCCTGCTGGCCGCCGTGAAGGGGCTGCGTATGAAGGCCGTGGAGATCCAGGAGGACCTCGCGGAGATGTCCCTGCGTTCGGTGAGGCACAACGGACTCCAGGACTTTGTGGAGATCCTGTGCGCGGATATCCGTCGCCTCACAGGCCCCCGGGTGGAGGCCATCGTGACCAACCCGCCGTACCGTCCGCTGCGCACGGGCAGGGTAAACTCCTCGAGCCAGAAGGCAGGCGCCCGGCATGAGATCACCCTGGACCTGGATACGCTCATGAAGTCCTGCCGCAGGTTCCTCAAGCCCGCAGGGAGGCTGTATATCGTATACCCCGCCTGGAGACTTGTCGACCTGTTCTGCTCCATGCGCGCAGCAGGGATCGAGCCCAAGCGGTTGCGCCTGGCCTACACAGCCCAGGACAGGACCTCCGAGATCTGCCTGGTGTGCGGCACACGGGGAGGGGGCAGGGAGCTTGCCGTGGAGAGGCCGCTCTTCATCTTCGAGGAACATGGCGCGTACCACACGGAGATGAAGGCGATATTCCAGGACCTGCGCTTCCCGAAAAACCCGTTGACCTGAGGGTACTCTTCTGTCAATCTCAAAAGGCGAGAGCCGTGCAGGGTGAATCTTACACGAAGGAGGGAATATCATGGCGGATTTTAAAAAGGGAGATGTGGTCAAGCTGAAGAGCGGAAGTCCCACCATGACCGTGGAAGAGGTGCACAAGAACGGACAGCTGAGCTGCATCTGGTATGACAAGGAGACGAACACGATCCAGGGCAGGGGGTTCTCCTACGAATGCCTCGAGTTTGTCCCGCCGGTGAAACCCAAGAAGAAATAACGCCCATTGATCCGTGATGCGGATCAGGACAGGGCCCGGCGGAGAACCGGGCCCTGCAGTAGTTTCACCGGCAGGGCATGAGATCCTGTCGCCCCCCAGTCGTGATCATCTGTTTCGTTCAGTTCTCCATCGGGTAGTCCGGCCGCTCCTGGTCTCGGGCTGAAGCATATCCTCTTGACGTGCAGATGCCATACATGAGAAAGGAATACCCACGTTCGGCTCAGAAAGAAAGGATTCATGATGAAAGTCGAGATCACCGAAGTCGGCACGACAAAGAAGGAGATGCAGGTCACCATCCCGGCGGAAGATGTTCGCACAGTCACCGATGAGATCTACCGTGACATCGCCCAGGGCGCGGCCATCAAGGGGTTCCGGAAGGGCAAGGCACCCCGTCACATCATCAAGATGTACTATCAGGACTATATAACCGGGGAGCTCTCCAGGAAGCTTCTCCGGGAGAAGTTCGAGGAGGCGGTGAAGGAGAAGGACCTGTTCGTGGTCTCCGTGCCCGAGTTCACCAACGAGACGCCGAAAGAGAACGAGGAGTTCTCCTTCAAGGCCACCTTCGATGTGAAGCCCGAGATAACCCCACAGGTATACTCCGGATTCGAGCTGAAGAAGCCCAGGATCGCCGTGGAGGACACCAACGTGGACGATGTCGTCCGGAAGCTCCAGGAGACCTATGCGGAGATCAAGGATGTGGATGACGCATCGTACCAGGCCAAGTCGGGCGATTACGTCATCCTGAACCTGGTCTGTGATGAGAACGAGACCCTGAACAGGGACAGGATCACCGTGGAGGCAGGCGTGAGAAGCGCCTTCCCGGGCCTGGAGCACGAGGTGGTGGGCATGAAGGCCGACGAGGGGAAGGAGGTGGACGTCAGTTTCCCGGAGGACCATTTCCTCGAGGACATGCGTGGAAAGACCGCGCACCTCAGGGTTCGGGTGCAGGGGATCAAGATCCGCGAGCTCCCCGATCTCACAGACGACTTCGCCAAGATGGTGCACAAGGGCGTGCAGAACATGGACGAACTCAGGAAGGCGGTCCGCGAGGATCTCGTGGCCCGGCTGGAGGCCGATGCCCGGTCCTTCATGGAGCGGCAGCTCTCGGACAAGCTGCTGGAGGCCAACGCCTTCGAAGTGCCCGAGTCCATGGTGAGGCTCCAGGCCATCATGATGCTCCAGGGCATGTCCCAGCGTCTCTCCGCCCAGGGCGTCCGGCTCCAGGATGTCTATCCCGACAGCGATGCGCTCCGCGAGGAATCCATGGCCTCGGCCGAGAGGCTGGTGAAGACCTCCATGCTGGTGGAGGCCATTGCCAAAATGCAGGCCATCGAGGCCACGGATGAAGATTTGGAAAAGGAATTTGCCTCTCTGGCCGAAAAGTATTCCATGACCCCCGATGCGGTGCGGAAGAACTTCGAGGAGCGCGGGGGGCTGGACGAGATGAAGTACGGCATACTGGAACGGAAGGTGTTTGACCACATCATCGCCGGTTCCACCATCGTGGAGGTGGACAGTGCAGAGGAGAAGGCATAAATGACCCTGGTCCCCATCGTTGTCGAACAGACCAGCAGGGGGGAGCGTTCCTACGACATCTACTCCCGGCTGCTCAAGGACAGGATCGTCATGCTGGGCACCGAGATCAACGATGACATCGCGAATCTCCTGGTGGCCCAGTTCCTGTTCCTGGAATCCGAAGATCCGGACAAGGACATCTTTTTCTACATCAATTCGCCGGGCGGCTCGGTGACCGCCGGCATGGCGGTGTACGACACCATGCAGTACATCAGGTCCAAGGTGAGCACCATCTGCATCGGCCAGGCCTCGTCCATGGGGGCGCTCCTCCTAGCGGCGGGCGAGCCTGGGATGCGCTATGCCCTCCCGCATGCGCGCGTCATGATCCACCAGCCCCTGGGAGGGGCCCAGGGCCAGGTGACCGACGTGAACATCCAGGTCAACGAGATGCTCCGCCTCAAGGTGGCCCTTACGAAGATCTTGTCAAAACATACCGGCCAGCCTATAGATAAGGTAAGCGTCGATACCGAGCGCGATTTTTTCATGGATGCCACTGAAGCGCAGAAGTATGGTATAATCGATCACGTGATCTTCAAGAGACTCACCAAGGACAAAGAAGGGGAGAAGTCGGATGCCAAAAATTAACGACCACTACAGGCCCGGCCTGAGGTGCTCCTTCTGCGGGAAATCCCAGGAAGAGGTGCGCAAGCTCATTGCCGGTCCTGACGTGTACATCTGCGACGAGTGCATCGCCCTGTGCAACGAGATATTGGCCGAAGAGGAGGGTGAATACCGCCACTTCAGCACGTCGTCGAACATCCCCAAGCCCTCCGAGATCAAGGAGGTCCTCGACGAGTACGTCATCGACCAGGAGATGACCAAGCGCGTTCTCTCCGTGGCCGTGCACAACCACTACAAGCGCATCGAGTCCAACACCAGCATCGGGGGAGTGGAGATCAGCAAGAGCAACATCATGCTCATCGGGCCCACGGGCTCCGGCAAGACACTGCTGGCCCAGACCCTCGCCAAGATCCTCGACGTCCCCTTCACCATCGCCGATGCCACCACGCTCACCGAGGCCGGATACGTGGGCGAGGACGTCGAGAACATCATCGTGAACCTCCTCCAGAACGCCGACTACGATGTGGAGCGCACCCAGAAGGGCATCGTCTACATCGACGAGATCGACAAGATCGCCTCCAAGGGGGACAACCCCTCCATCACCCGCGACGTGTCGGGCGAGGGCGTACAGCAGGCACTGCTCAAGATGATCGAGGGCACCATGGCCTCCATCCCCCCCAAGGGAGGGAGGAAGCACCCCCAGCAGGAGTTCATCCAGATCG